>JAFDDW010000026.1 GCA_019310665.1 Deltaproteobacteria bacterium | reverse complement strand
AATCACAATGGCCGGATACAGCCCTTGCAGTTCACCGTCGGGGTATGGCTGAATTGTATTAAAGGAGATGTTCTGGTTCTTTTGGGCATGTCCCCTGTTCTTTTTGCCGTCAAAAAAGGCCCCGTTGGCTTCCAGAATGTGATGAATGCGTTCGCGGAAGGCGAAAACAAAACCGGCGCAATATCCCGAGAATTTCCTTTTCCCGGGTCACCAGCAGTGATATATGGCGCCCCATGACCAGCTGCATAACCGCCATTTCAAGGGTAGCTTCCTGTTCAATAAACTCGCCCTCGGAGGGGGTCTGCATGAAATCCTCCACCCTTAATTTGGATGCTTTACTGCAGAGGTCTTTCAAGGGCGCTGCATTCATTCGCCGCTGCTTGTGCAGTTTGTGGACAAAATTGGAACTGAAGCCGAATTGGCTGAGTTCGTTAATTTCGCCCGGGTCTTCATCTTTCGGTTCAAGGGCACGCAGTACGTCCAATTGGCCCAGTTTGCCGATGACCCGCTTATCTTTATCCAGAATTAAGACACCGCGGTGCTTGTATTTGGTGTGGTCGAACTCCTCCTGGGCTTTTTCCAGGGCCAGGACCGCATCAAACAGGGTCGACCCCTCCGGAACCGTGGCATATTCCGACAACGGCACCATTAATTCCTTTACAAGATAATCACTCACAGAAAACCTCCAGAGAAAATATTTTTAGAGTCTAACTTATTAATATAAATAAAATAACTGAAAAGCACAACCTATTTTAGAAGATATGAGATTCGCGTTTCGGTATTTACGTGACACACATTTAGTCGACAATTAAATTTGGCAATTGATTATGGCAGAGATTCTGTGGTAAAAGCGGTCAGATATATAATTAGTGCCTGAACGAAAAGTATGTTGGGTTTCGTACCTCAACCCAACCTACTAAAATAAAGCATCTGCCGGGACATGATCCCAAAGGGCGAAACCCAACAAATCTAATTAGCCTGGTTTCCGTTCAACCATTAATTAGGGTTTTCGTATAGATCGGGTCATTGAAAAGTTGGATTTTGGAATAAAGAAAAAGGAGTGCATCAATGAGCATCGCAAACGTATTGTTGGTAGACGATGAGGCCGAATTTGTTGAAACATTCAGTGAGCGCCTGGAGTTGCGGGATCTCGAAATCTCAAAAGCGTTCAACGGAGAAGAGGCACTGCAGGTACTTGAAACAAATAGAACCATCGAGCTCGTTATTCTGGACGTAAAAATGCCGGGCATGGACGGAATCGAAACACTTGCGGAAATCAAAAAAAGATATCCGCTGGTGGAGGTCATCATGCTTTCGGGTCACGCGGATGTCGAATCCGCCATCGAAGGTATGAAACAGGGCGCTTTTGATTACTTGATGAAGCCATGCGACATTGATCAGATGATCGTCAAAGTAACCGAAGCGGCCGCTAAAAAACGGCAGCATGAAGAAAAGATAATTCAGGCCCGCATCAAGGAAATCACCTCCCGGCATGCCTAGACACCGGATTGGGGATTTCGGATATCGGATTTCGGATTTAAAAGACCTGTCTTCGACTGACGGTTTCACCGTAGTTTAGTATTTTAAGTACGACGGCGGGCGCTGTGAGCTTCACTCATTTTCTTTTTTTCCACCTTCCAAATTCCAACTTCCGAATTCTTCACTCCTTTTCATATTTCCTGCTTTTAGGAAAACAGCCCTGGAAAAGTTATCATATAAATTATTATAATTAAGAAAAAGTCAGCCTAATTTTTCGCAGTATTTCGAAAATTTTGTTGAAAAAATATGGGTTTGACGTAATATATGAGCATGAAAAGAAAAATTTATACAAATCTTCTCGAATGGAAGGACTCTCCAGGACGGTTTCCTCTCCTGTTGAAGGGCGCACGCCAAGTTGGAAAAAGTTATATTCTTCAGGAATTTGGTGAAAATGAGTTTCCGGGTCACCATATTTTTAATTTTGAGAAAGATAAAAAAAGGATTCAATAGCACTGGAGTTGTATCAGCATTCGGACAGTGTTGATACCCACTCTGAAATAGTCCACCAGAAATTGTGGGGTTGTCTCCGGGAGTATTATGTCACCGGTGGGATGCCGCATGTTCTTTCAACCTATTTGACATACAGGGATGATCCCGTTGACGCAATGCAGAGGGCGCGGGATGTTCAGAAAAAACTGATTGCGGGGTACAATAATGATTTCGCGAAACATTCAGGCAAAACCAATTCAATGCATATTGTATCAGTTTTTGAAAATGTTCCTGTGCAGCTTTCCACAAACCTTGACGGATCTGTCAGAAGATACAGATTTAAGGGGGTGATTCCGAGAAAAAAGGGCTATGCAGAACTGCAGGGCCCCATTGACTGGCTGGAAAAGGCCGGCCTGATTTTAAAGGTAAAGGTATGCAAAAAGGCGCAAATACCGCTTGAATCATTTTGCAGCAATAACATGTTTAAGCTTTTTCTGTTTGATGTCGGACTGCTCGGATGTATGCTGGAGCTGCCGGTCAATCTGATTTATTCACAGGATTACGGCACCCCAAAAGGGTACTTTGCGGAGAACTTTGTTGCTCAGGAGTTTACAGCTTCAGGTCTTTCAAAATTGTATTCGTGGACCCAGGGGACTTCAGAAATTGAGTTTCTCAGAGTTATTGACGAAGTGCTCGTGCCGGTGGAGGTGAAGTCCGGCACTCGAACCCAGGCCAAAAGTCTGCGGCAATACATGCTGAAATACTCGCCACAAAGAGCTGTAAAAATTTCCGCAAAGCCGCTAAACAGACAAAAAGGCAAGGTACTTCAGAACTATCCGCTATACCTTGCAGCAAAATTGTAAAAGATCATTCGGCAGTGACGAGTAACGAGTGACAAGTATGCAGCAACCAGCAATCAGTTACCAGCATGAGACATAACTCGAATTACATCTATTCAATCCGAAATCGAAAGACCCGCACCCCGCAACCGAAACAATTGACGAATGACTATTGACGAATTATGGCAGTCGCTTCGCTCCGTCGTAAAACAATTTATTAAAATCGATAGAATTCCTTAATTCGACATTCGTCATTCGTCATTCGTCAATCCGCAAAGACCCGTGACTACCTCGCTCGCCACCCCTGGGCCCTGCGCTTGAAACGCCCGCTGACGAGCTCAGCCAGGCTGCGCACAATCACGTTGGCAAATACAATCAGCATGCACATGGCCGCTGCCGACGTCATCAAAGGCATAGTGTTTGAGGGTCCAGATCTGAGGGTATCTCTCGGGGTTGGTGAAAAAACTAACCCCGGAGAAAAAAAAGAAGATTTCCGAAATATCACGGGTTTTGCAGGAATCCATTTCCTCGGTCAGAGATTTATCATATGATTTGCGGCCGCCGGGGATGGAGCAGTTGGGAATCGGTCGCACGGTTTATCAATACTGCGAGGACTTCGCTGAAAGCAATAATATAAGTGTTGATTATTATTCGGCCGGCATCAAGGATCTGAAACTGGAATTCGATACCGCCATCAATTTGTACCGCCTGATTCAGGAAGCACTCAATAATATAAGAATACATGCCGAGGCCGACCAGGTTATCGTCAGGCTGGTGGCATCATCGCCCAATATCATTTTACGTATCGAAGACAACGGCAAGGGTTTTGACGTTGAAAGGCGCCTGGCCAAGGCGCTGAAAGAAAAACGGATGGGACTGTCCAACATGGAGGAACGCGTCAGTTTGCTCCAAGGCACAATGAATATCAAATCCCAGCCCTCAAAGGGTACCCGTATCTTTATTGAAGTTCCCTGCCGGGAGAGAAAAAATGGCCGCTGAGACATCCATTATGATTGTTGATGATCATCCCCTTTTCAGGGAAGGTCTGAAAACAATCATCGGACGCGACCGGCGTTACGAAATCGTCGGCGAAGCCGGCACCGGTCAAAATGGAACGTCAGGGACTATTCAGATTCAAAATCTAAAATTCGAAATCAGTTTATCCTTTCAATCCGAAATCTGCATTCCAAAATCCCCAATCGAAGCATTCCGACTTCCCCATTCCGCATTCCCAATTCCCCATTCCTATTCTCTGTCATCTGTTCTCTGTCCCCTGTCCTTCATGTGTGTCTTTAGTTTTCTGTTCTTTAATTCCGCATTCCGAATTCCGAATTCCGAATTCAAAACCATCTGTCGTCTGTCTTCTGTTCTCTGTCATCACAACTCGTAGGGAGTAAGGCTCTCGTGCCCGTCTTCGGTAACCAGTACGGTTTGCTCAAATTGGGCGGATAAAGATCCGTCCCTGGTGATGGCCGTCCAATTATCGTCCAATACTCTTAACTCTTTTTGTCCGAGGTTGATCATCGGCTCTATCGTAAAAACCATCCCCGGAATCAGCGTAATCCCGGCACCTTTATGTCCAAAATGAGGAATCTGGGGCGTTTCATGAAAATCAAAGCCCACACCGTGCCCTACAAACTCACGAACCACCGAACATCCCTGGGCCTCGGCATATGTCTGAATACTCCAGCCGACATCTCCCAGGGTATTACCGGGCTTTACCGCAGACATGCCTCGTTTGAGGCATTCCCGGGCAATACTGACAATCTTGCGGGCATCGTTGTCAGGATTGCCGGCAAAAAAAGTCTTGTTCGCATCAGCGTAATAGCCGTTTAAAATTGAAGTGACGTCGACATTGACAATATCACCGTCTTTGAGGACGCGGTTTCCGGGAATCCCGTGACATATGACTTCATTGACGGAGACACAGACACTTTTTGGGAAACCGCGATAATTCAGCGGTGCAGGGGTGGCGCCGTTTTTAATTGTATATTCATGGACCAGGGTGTTGATTTCATCGGTGACCCGTCCGGGTGTAATTTTAGATTCCACCAGATTAAGGGTGTCCAAAACCAGTTGACCGGCCTGACGGATGCCCTCGATATCGGGATTCTTCTTTAAACGGATGCCATATTTTCTGAGATAGGTCTCCTCGAGGTCCGGGGGGTGGCCGCCGCTTTTTGCGAGACAACATTTTTTATATTTCAACCCGCTGCCGCATGGGCAAGGGTCGTTGCGACCGACCTTATCCGTCTTTGATTTCAGATTCATTCCCCTTATCTTCACCTTTGATGATATCCTTTATCTCATCCGCAAAAAAAATAAAAAGGCACCTCCGTCTTACCGAGACAAAATACCTTTTGCGTTTATAGTGAGTGTCAAAAATACTAAAAGATGACAATGCCGGAAAAAGAGCTGCTTTGGCATCCATTCTTAAATTAATATATTTTTCTTACGATTTCAACCTGCAATAGTGAATTGGGAATCAGATGCCAACCTACCGTGTCCGCCAGGCCTGAGTGCGCACCAACAGTTTCCGAGTCACAAAAAGGTGAATCAAACGCGCCGCGACATTGGTATAAAAAATCATCATCCCCATAGCCGCTGCGGGTGCGACGTCACCGGCATCGTCCATATTCATCACCGCCACCGAGGCGAGGGCGGTGTCCGGAGAGTAGAGAA
Organism: Deltaproteobacteria bacterium; assembly: GCA_019310665.1. GTDB lineage: Bacteria > Desulfobacterota > Desulfobacteria > Desulfobacterales > JAFDCJ01 > JAFDCJ01. The sequence continues at coordinate 9,835 of JAFDDW010000026.1, read as the reverse complement.
AAATCACGGCCGAAACAGTTGTCATCGCGTTGACAAACAAGTAGATCGAGATATCCAGAATGGAGGGCATACAGACCGGCACGGTGACTTTGGCCACGAGCTTGTAAAACGGTTGTTTGAGCGATGAGGCAACCGCCTCAAATTCCCGATCCATCTGTTTTAATGCGGTTACGGCAGTGAGGTGGGAGACGGTATAAAAGTGAGTGACAGTGCAGACAACCAGAATCGTCATTGTGCCATATATCGGATTGAGCGGGTTTGCCGGGTCGTTGAAGAAAAAGATATAGGCCAGGCCTAAGACCATTCCTGGAATTGCCATTGGCAACATGGCCAGAAACTGGAAGCTGGACCTGGTGATCAGAAACCCTTTTATTTTTTCAACCATATAGGCCCCGAAAAAAACGACTGTTGTTCCGATTAAAGCGGTTAACAATGCCAGTCGGATCGAATTACCATAGGAAGCCCACCCGCCCCCATCCATCACATCAAAATTGTAGTTTCCCAAACCGAGGTTTAAATTGTAAGGCCAGAGCTTGACCAGTGCTGCATATTGACAAATGATGATCAGGCTCAGGATGAAACAGGCCACTACGCTGCAGTACGATAAACAAATCGCATCAAATTTGCGATCTGGCTTGGGTTCGTAAGGTACTGAACTGGAAGAGAGCTGCGCGACCTGTCTTTTTTGCACATAGCGATCGAGGACAAACGCCATCATAGCCGGGATCAGCAAAACCATAGACACGACTGCTCCCATTTCGAAATTCTGTTGGCCGATGACTTGTTTGTAGATGTCCACGGCCAGCATGTTGTATTGCCCCCCGATTACTTTGGGTAATCCGAAATCGGTAATCACCAGGTTGAAAACCACAATGGACGCCGAAAGCAATCCGTAACGCGCACCAGGGATGGTCACGGTCCAGAATGTTTTCCAGGCGCTGGCACGCAGGGAAATGGCTGCTTCATAGAGGCGCGCATCGGAAATGGCCAGGGCAGTGGTAATGATGATCAGCGCATGAGGGAAGGTGAAAAAAACCGATCCCATCACAATTCCTATGGGACCGTAAATATCATTGCCGAACAACAACCCTTTGATCAGTCCCTGATTCCCAAACAGATAGACCAGCGCGATCCCGGGCAACAGGGAAGGGACAAGAATCGGAATCATGGCAATGAGCCGAAAAAGCCCCTTGAACCGCATGGTGCTTCGGTTCAGCGCATAGGCAAATCCAAATGCGAGACTCACGGTAATCAATGTGCTCAGTATGGAAATGAAAAGCGAATTTTTAATGGAACGAAAAAGCGCGGGAGTGGAAAAATAAAGGATGTAGTTATCCAATCCCGTGGACTTAGAAGGACGAAAGACGATGCGTCTGAATTTGTTCGCTTTATAGGTGTGCCAGTCGGTATCTGCTATACGTGTCGATCCCACTAGAAACGATCCGTTTTTGCCCAGTTGACGGAGGCGATATTCGGTCTTGCTGCGGAAACTGAAATCAGGGAAAAAAGTGGTAGCGTACAAACGCCCGTCCGAACTGGTCTTCAGCTCTTCAGGTTTGAGGAGTTTCAAGGTTTCATTGATTTGGAAAGCGGAAATCGTCTCACTCCAGCCATCGCCTTTATTGACTTGAAATTCAAATTTTTCAAGATCAAAGGCAGCCGTTGTGAAGGATTTTGACAGCATCGCATAAAGAGGAAAGGCCAGTGCGATCAGAAGGTAGAGTGCGATGACAATCATAAACACTGCCATCAACCGGTCATCTTTACTTGTTTTTGGACGAATGATCGGCGCCGGGGTCATTTCTTTATTAGAGGGAATAGTGGTCATCGTATCAGTTAGTGGCAGGGTCGAAAACCATGAGTCGATCTGATGGCAGTTCTATGGACATTTTTTTGCCGACGGATGTGTTCATTCGGATGACGGCATTGACGGACAGATCGATGATTAGCTGAGAATCACCCAGTTGCTCGTCACACAAATGAATACGCCAGAACGAGCCTAAAAATTCCATTTCCTTGACCGTGACATTGAAGCTATTGCCCTCTTGAGCAACAGTGGCCGCAATTTCATCGCCAGGAACAATATCCTCGGGACGTATGGAGAGAACAGCGCGTTGTCCCGGCGCCAGGTCGTGTTTACGGCAAGCCAGTTCGAGTGATCCGAGAGTGGACGATTCAGGCGTTGCGGCATGGCCGCGCAGCTGATTCATAGTACCAATGAAATTTGCTACAAACAGCGTTTTCGGTTCGCGGTATATTTCTGTAGGGGTTCCAACCTGATCAATGACACCCTGGTTCATCACCACAATGCGATCTGCCATGGTCAGGGCTTCCTCCTGATCGTGGGTCACCATGATCGTGGTCACACCAAGCTTTCGCTGAAGGGCTTTAACCTCATGTCGCAAATAAGTGCGAACTTTAGCGTCAAGAGCCGACAGAGGTTCATCGAGCAGTAACAAACCTGGAGAGGTGGCGATGGCTCTGGCCAAAGCGATGCGTTGCTGCTGGCCTCCGGATAGTTGGGAAGGGTATTTTTTCGGTTGGTCCGGAAGTCCCACCAATTCTAGCAGCTCGTCCACTCGCTTTTTGATATCGGCACGCGAAAGTTTTTGATTTTCCAAACCAAAAGCAATATTTTTCTCAACCGTCAGGTTGGGAAACAGGGCGTAGGACTGAAAGACAATCCCAAAATCGCGTTCTGATGGCGGCAGTGCTGAGATATCTGTACCGGCTTGGTGCACCGTACCAGAGGTTTGGATATCGAGACCGGCAATGGCACGTAAAAAGGTGGTTTTACCACAGCCGGATGGTCCCAGAAAACAAACGAACTCCCCATCGTTGATTTCGATAGAAATATCGTCCAACGCTACAAATTCACCAAACTTTTTGGTCAGTCTGAATACCCGAATATAAGAAGGTTTATTTGAGGTGTTGCTTGCAGACGGAGCGCTTTTAATAATCTTGCCTCTATTTAATGATTCCCTTGAGGAATCTGATTGACGTTTTCACCAAATGATTCTGCCGCATAGAATTCAGTCTGAATTGAAAGGGCAGCAAGGGGTATTGACAGCCTGATCCAGTACAAAAGGATCAGGCTGTCGTCAATAAAAAAACTTACTTTTTTTTGGGATCTGATTTGGAATCGTAGCGTTTTTGCCATTCGGCGAGAATTCTTTTTCTGTTGTTGGCTGCAAATTCAAAATCGTTGTCAATCATATAAGAATCCACATTCGGTGGGAAATGTTTCACCGGTTTTGCGACGCCTTTGTAACCGACGACAGCATAAGCATCGTTATACATTACCATGGCTTTGCGGGTGATCGTCCAGTCCATGAATTTTTGGGCTGCTTCAAGTTTGTCTGTACCGGCCATAATGGCGGACGCTTCTATCTCCCAGCCGATCCCTTCTTTTGCAAAAATGACATCAATGGGTGCGCCTGCTGCCTTGGACCTTGCACCACGGAAGGCGAAGGAAACACCAATGGGGATTTCTCCTGCGGCTGCCAGTTTGCAAGGCTTTGAGCCTGAGTGAGTGTAACGCGCGATATTATCGTGCAGAGCATCCATGTAGGCCCATCCACCTTTTTCACCAAATAATTGTAACCAGCTGGAAACATCGAGAAAGCCGGTACCGGATGAATTCGGATTCGGCATGATCACATGACCTTCGTACATCGGTTTGGTGAGGTCCCACCAGGATTCCGGCGCCTTCAAGTTATTTTTCTCCCCTTCGACGGTGTTGTAGCAAATCGCTGCCACATAGGCGTCCATACCAATCCAGCTGGGAACAGGGTCACTGTCGTAGAATTTCGGGTCCAGATTTTCAAGTCCTTTGGGCTTGTAAGGGTGCAACATCCCTTCGGCTTTGAATATTAATAGCGACGATCCGGACATCCCCCAAGCAAGATCGGCCTGCGGGTTATTCTTTTCCGCCAACAGTTTAGCGGTCATAATCCCGGTTGAATCTCGAACCCATTTAATATTGATATCCGGATGATCCTCGTTAAACGTGGCTGCATACCTTGGGAGATCCTCTGCTTCCACAGCCGTATAGACAATTAGATCTACTGCAAGTGCTGAGTTCCCAATAGCGATCATGGATACCGCAACGATACATGCTCCAACTACAAACCTCTTTAAAATCGTCTGTATCATGGTGTTTCTCCTCCTAAAATTAGGGTTGAGTTGCAGTGTACAACCATTTGGCCCACAGTCAAAGACTGAGATTCCCAAAACCTTTTCCTGCCATAATTGGTATTGGCGTCTTGATGCATAGGCGACCTACTCATTTTTGTCAAACAGTTTTATTTTTTTCAGGGTATCAATAATTCACCTAAGAATTGAATCTATTCGTAACAGCAATCAGTTTAAGAGGTTGCGCAACTTTTAAAAAGATAAAATAATCAACGTAGAATGATCAGTTATAGCGGTTGTCATAAATATGTTCCGTTTGCCATATTCTTTGACAGGCGAAAATGCAATTTGTAACGGCTTGAAATTATAATAAACATGACAACCGCGCGTATTTTTTTATTGAAAAAAATCTATACTTTTACCGAACGCCGTGCCATAGTTCAGTCAATGGCACAGCCTTTACTCATTGCCCATCCGGAAACCGCGACCATCGAAGAACTCAAGCAAGTCTGCCGGGTGGGCTCTAATCAAACAGATACACGCTGGTTCAATAACCATGTTTGCAAAAATGAAGAAAAACTATTAGAGCGTTTGCATCAGGCCATATTAGACGTTATCGACAACCCGCTAAAGACCCAACAAACCACCGCTATCGGTACGTTATTTTGACAAACGCTCTAACCATGGGGTTATTCACCTTTTAGCGGTGAGGGGGAAAAATCCCTTCTATATAGCTATGATAGCTGTTTAGCTGCTCCTGCAGCTGTGCGTCATCCCAGCCCAGGGTCTCAGCCATTATCTTTGCAACGGGCTCCAGCATGACTCGACCCCGATCGAGATCCCAGCCCATATCGCTGCGCCGGAAGAAAAGGTCGATAAGGCTACTGGTCTGTTCTTCTTCAATAATCCTTTTCAAAATCGTAGCGCCCAAGGGGCCCGTGGAATGACCGCTCTGTTCTTTTTGTATTTTCTCGGTGACCGCACTGGGAAAATAAGATAGCTCCTGGGCGGAGCTTGAGGGGCTAATGCGTTTGGCCACAGCGTCCGCCAGGCTTGAGCCGATGATGCGATAGGTCATGATCGGCCCCCCCGTCAACATCAGCATATTTGGAAAACCCTCATCGCTGAGATCATGAATGCGAATCTGCCGCGTCCCCTTGGGGTCCTTTGGATCACAGGATAGCGGCTGGATACCGGCATAGGTATAATGAACATCCTTGCGCGTCAGGTTAAGTTTCGGAATGACAAGATTGATTTCCGAAAGCATCCAGTCCACCTCTTTTTGCGTGCACACGACGGAATCAAGATCCTGATCATAAGGGGTTCGTGTCGGACCGATATAGTGCATACCCTTCCAGGGTAGACAATAGAGGGTTTCATTCTCACTATTAATGGCCATCATGCCCCATTGCGCTAATTCCTGCGGCAGGCTGACAAGGATATGAATCCCTTTGAGTCCCACCATACGCCGTTTGGTAATGCCGGTAAGACGTTGGGTCAGTTGGTCACCCCAGGGGCCGCTGGTATTAAGGACAACCCTACATTTAATAGTGACACTCTCACTTGATTCGTGGCGATCCTGCAAGTCCAACTCCCAGTGATCTCCTGTCCTTCTGGCACCCACGCACTCCGTATAATTTCGTACGACGGCCCCCAGGCGCTGACAATCTTTGAGGGTGTCGATAACCAGGCGTTCGGCCGAAAGAAATTGATAATCTCTAAAGACTGCGAAACCTTTGAGTTTTTGGGGGTCGCGCATCCATTTGCTGAACGGCACTTGATCCATGTTCTTGTGGGTATAGCGCTTATAGTCCAGTGGCAGATCCCCGGGCCCGAGAATGTCCAGAAGCCAAAAAGCCACATCCACCTGCCAGGGGGCGTAGGGACCATCGTCATAGATGGGGAAACAAAAATGAAAGGGGCTCACCAACGGCTTCATGGTCTCAGCAATTTGACTGCGGGAGTCCATAGATTTCTTGGCATTCCTGCAGGCCACCCAAAAGCGTGTTGGATTCCAGACAAAATCCCAGACCGATTTTCCGGGCGCAAGATGGCGCAGCCCACAGTGCAAAATACGACTCGAGCGGTTGGTGGCACCAGAGGAAAAATCGTCTTTGTCGACAATCAATACGCGATAGCCACGGGCAGCGATTTCCTGAACCGCCCCCGAACCGTTGATCCCAGCACCGATCACAACATAGCCACGGGCAGCGATTTCCTGAACCGCCCCCGAACCGTTGATCCCAGCACCGATCACAACCACGTCGAATGGATCTTTTCCCAGATCTGCCAATGGTATACGTTTCATAATTCCCTGGTAATCACAAAGCCTTGGAAGATGTCTTTTCTAAAGATCTGAATTTATCCGATTCAAACATACAAATTGCCTAACATCAAGATCAGAAATACAACGCTTCGCGTTATGCCTTATGCGCCATGCGTTTACCATCCGCATTCGACTCGGCTGCCTTCGACATGAGCTCAGGCCGTATGTAGCTCGTCGCAGGCCAAATTCAAGGCGCCCATTCCTATTGGTGTTAAGACGGCCCATAATCGATTACATAAGGTGTATCGCTTCGGGTGGCATAATCGATTACATAAGGTGTATCGCTTCGGGTGGTATGCTTAGGACGATGGTTTCGCCAACCATAAAAACGATCTTTTGATAGCGCTTTTTAGAAATTAGCAGCGCAACCCAGACGCCGGCATCGACGACCATCCGTACTTTTCCGTTTTCCTCTATTATCTGCACGACACGTCCCTGCAATTCGTTTGCGACGGCTGGATCTTCCGAGGGCTTTCGCACAGCTATTTTTTCGGGATCAATAAAGACGCTGACGGCTTTGCGTTTGTCTATGACCTGATCCTCTCCAATTGACAGATGCATTTTATCTTGAATGACGCACTGGGGTTGACCGGATGGATCGGTTTGCAGGACACCTCTGAAGATGTTTTCATACAGGGTCGGAACCAGGCGGCCTTGGTTTAAAACGATGGTATGATGGGCCAGGCGCGCCGCCTGGGACCTATCGTGGGTGGTGAAAAGTACCGAAATTTTTTTAGCCTCATTGATGCGTCTTAATATGGTGATGATAATATTCTGATTTTCGACATCCACACTGGAGGTCGGCTCATCGCACAAAAAAACTTTGGGCGAAAGCGCCAGCGCCCGGGCAATCGCCACCCGCTGGGTTTCACCACCGGAAAGGTACTGGGCCGGGGCACTTGAAAATTCTCGCATCCCCACCAGATCCAGGCTCTCGTCGATAATGCGGTAACGTTCTTTTTTATTGATTTTTCGGATTTTCAAACCAAATTCAAGGTTTTTAAAAACAGTGGTGGTAAATAAGATGGGATGCTGATCTACCAGCACAACTTCTTTGCGCAGGGACTGTAATGCAGATTCCGCATAGTTGACCGGCCGGGAGCAGTAATGAATCCGTCCGGCGGTGGGTGCTTCCAGTAAGCCAAGTATATTTAGGAGGGTGGTTTTCCCGGCGCCATTGGCTCCCAGCAAGGCATAAATTTGTTCCTTTTCAACCTCGAGATACGGAATGTCTAAAACCGTTCGTGGTCCATACTTCTTAATCAAATCAGATACTGTATAAATCATTGGGAGTGAACTCTGCCTTGAAAGAAATGAAACAATAGATTCATGCCGAAACTAAGACCCAGCAAAACAATACCCAGGGCAACAGCCAGGATAAAGGAGCCTTTGTCGTATTCCAGGGCCATGGCAGTGGTCATGGTTCGTGTAAACCCTTTGATATTGCCACCCAGCATCATGCTGATTCCGATCTCGGATATCACCCGCCCAAAGGCAGCGACGATAGCAGCCACAATCCCAAAGCGCGCCTCTCTGAATACTATCCAGGCTGTTTGGAGACGGTTGGCACCTAATGTCATGGCAGTTTTGCGATAGCGTTCGTCGATCCGGCTGATGGCCGCGATGGTAAAGGCGGCCACCACCGGTATGATTAGAATCGCCTGGCCGATGATAATGGCTCGCTGGGTATACAGGAGATCAAAAGGTCCAAAAATGCCCCGACGGGAGATGAAGGCGTATACAAACAGACCGATGACCACCGTCGGAAGGGCCAGCAGCGTGTTCAACACCGTGATCGTCATACGCTTGCCGACAAATTCACTGAAGGCGATCGTAAAGCCCAGGGGCACCCCGATCAGACCGGCCAATACCGTCGACGTGCAGCTGACCTTCAGCGACACGCCGACAATAGCGTCCAGTTCAGCATCCATGGAGACAACCAGCCGGATAGCTGAGATAAAGCTGTCTATAAGAAGGTTCATGATTCCTAGCTGCTCTCGATCTTGCAATAACTGAATAGGTTAAATATGTGGAATGGTTTTCCCGTTGGCCCGTTGGCCCGTTAGTCCGTTAGTCCGTTGGTCCGTTGGCCCGTTGGCCCGTTTTCATTCGATAGCATCCTTTTTTAACCGGCATAACGGGCTCAACCGGCTCAACCTGTTTTTTTAACCGGCCAACCGGCCTAACGGGCTCAACCGGCTCAACCGGCTCAACCTACTTTTGCGCATCCGGATAAAATAATTGTTTCCCCAGCAGGCGGTAATTGGCAATGATGGTCTGCCCTCTTTCTGAAACCAGCCATTCGGCAAACTCTTTGGCCAACTCATATTGGACATGGGGATGCTTTTGGGGATTGATCGGTATCACACCGTAGGGGTTGGCCAAAAACGGATCGCCCTGACACATAATCTCCAGATCAACGGGTACTTCCCGACCGAATTTGTATTTGATATAGGTGCCGCGGTCAACCAGCGTATAGGCCAGTTTTTCATCCGCAAAGGTGAGGGTCTTGCCCATGCCCTGGCCGATAGACAAATACCAGTTCCCCAGTCCATGGGGATGGATAAATGTTATTTCCCGTTTTTTACCTTTTTTCTCTATCATTGTTGTATTGGTTTTCACGGTTAGGCCGGTTTTCTTCCAGATGGACTGTTCCTTGGTGTGGGTACCGCTGTCATCGCCGCGGGATACGAATCGCGCCCGGTTCGAGGCAAACTTCTTAAAGGCGGCAATAACATCTGAATTTCCTTTTATTCCGGCAGGATCCGCGGGAGGCCCCACTATTATGAAATCATTGTGCATGACAGCGTAACGGTTGGTTCCGTATCCTTGTTTGATAAACTTCATCTCCCGCTCCCGGGCGTGGACCAACATGACATCCACATTGCCGTCCATGCCGTCCCTTATGGCGGCTCCCGTACCCTTGGCTATGACCTTGACTGTAATCCCGGTATCCTTTTCCAGCTCCGGAAGGAGCACATCTAGTAACCCACTAGCCTGCGTACTAGTTGTGGTGGACATCTTGATGATTTTATACCTGGCCCAGGCATCAAATGTTCCCAGGCAAAATACCAATAACACCCCAACCGCAACCTTTCCGATTCGACTCATCACACATCTCCTTTGGATCGTTTTGTTCGTTTTGATGGTTTTGATCGTTTAGATGGTTATGATCGTTGAGTTCGTTTTGATCGTTATGATGGTTAAGATCGTTGTGATCGTTGTGATCGTTTAGATCGTTTCGATCGTTGAATTTCGCAGTTACCGGTTAAAGCTCTCAACTCTTTTTTTTGTCTAAATCCGAAATCCCAAATCCCAAATCCGCAATCGAAAGATTCCGCATTCCGAATTCCGAATTCAAAACTCTGTCATCTG
>JAFDDW010000576.1 GCA_019310665.1 Deltaproteobacteria bacterium | reverse complement strand
TCAGTAATTACCGAATCCTGACACCTCTAAGACCTACCTCTGGCTCCGGTAGTAATCCTGCAGGCACTTATAGCGGGCGGATTGATTATTCTTGGCCTTGAGTCCCCGCACAATCGCCTCGGCGGCTGAAAGCGTGGTTATAAACGGCACTTTGTTTATGATGGCAGTCCAGCCGATGGTGTATTCATCCGCCCGTGAACGCTGTCCCAGAGGGGTGTTAATGATCAGGTCAATCTGGCCGTTTTTGATATCGTCAGCCACATTCGGCCGTCCTTCTCTGATTTTTAAAACGGTTTTCACCGGAATTCCGCGGTTGGAAATATACTCCGCGGTGCCTTTGGTGGCCACCAGCTGATAGCCGAATTTTTTCAATCCTTCAGCGATGGGCAGTACCCGCGCTTTATCGTTGTCGTTAACACTTAAAAATACCGTACCCGATTTGGGAATCGTAATCCCGGCCGCCTGAAAGGCTTTAAATACGGCGTCGCCGAATTTGGGTCCGATGCCCATGACTTCGCCGGTGGATCGCATTTCGGGGCGCAAAAAAATATCGGTCTTTCCAAAACGATCAAAAGGAAAAACCGATTCTTTCACGGCAACATAGGGCAGCTGATCCTTAAATCTGTAATCGAGCTGATCAAGTTTTTTGCCGGCCATGATCTCAGTAGCCAATTTGGCAATGGGGACCCCCGTGGTTTTACTGACAAAGGGTACGGTTCGCGAGGCGCGGGGGTTGACTTCGAGCACATAAAGGGTGTCAAACATGATGGCAAACTGAATATTGATCAGGCCCTTGACTTTGAGTGACCTGGCAAGCAGACGGGTACATTCCCTGATATCCTCGTTTTGATCTCGGCTTAGCAGAAAGGGGGGCAATACGGCCATGCTGTCGCCTGAATGAACCCCGGCCTCTTCGATGTGCTGCATAATTCCGCAAATTTCCGAATCCTGTCCGTCGCAGATGGCATCGACGTCGAATTCATAGGCATCTTCCAGGAAACGGTCGAGAAGCACGGGATGCTGCTCCGATGCGGTGACCGCCTGCTGCATGTAGAGTTTCAAGGAATCTAAGTCATAGACGATTTCCATGGCCCGGCCGCCAAGCACATAGGAGGGCCTTACCACCAGGGGGAACCCGATGCGTTTGCCGACCTCCAGGGCTTCGGCAATGGATGTGGCCGTGCCGTATTGGGGGTGGGCAATGTCCAGCGAGTCCAGCAGGGCGCCGAACCGATCCCGGTCTTCAGCCAGGTCAATGGAATCCGGCGAAGTTCCCCAGATCGGCACGCCGGCTTTTTCCAGGGCCAGGGCCAGTTTCAGCGGGGTCTGGCCGCCGAACTGGATGATGACCCCATCGGGTTTTTCAAGTTCGGCAACATTTAACACGTCTTCGTAAGTCAACGGCTCAAAATAAAGTTTATCCGCCATATCGTAGTCGGTGCTGACCGTCTCGGGGTTGCAGTTGATCATAATCGCTTCAATGCCCAAAGACTTTAAGGCCAGAATCCCGTGAACGCAGCAGTAGTCAAATTCGATACCCTGGCCGATTCTGTTGGGGCCACCGCCGAGGATGATGACTTTCTTTTTGTCGGTAGCAAAGGATTCATTCTCCCGGTCATAAGTGGAGTAATAATAGGGGGTAAACGATTCAAACTCGGCGGCGCAAGTGTCGACGATTTTAAATGATGGCTGAATACTGTTGGCCTTGCGGAAACTTCTGATTTCGGCTTCACTTTTACCGGTCAACAGGGCCAGGTGTATATCGGAAAATCCCAACCGTTTGGCCTGGTGCAGGGTCTGGGGGGGATGGTGTTGCGGGCTTTAAATTCGGCGGTGATGTCGGCTTCAAACTCGAACAGCTGATGCAAATTCTCCAGAAACCATAAATCGATACCGGACGTTTGCGATATCTCTTCCCGGGATATTCCTTTCTTAAAGGCCTGCCATATTTTTAAGATTCTATCCGGTGTTCCGAATCGAAGATCATCCAGCAGTACTTCGCGTGACATCTGATCATAGCCGTTGTCGTAGGCATGAAAACCGGACCAGCCGTTTTCCAGTGAGCGCAGGGTTTTGTTCAGGGCCTCCTTAAACGTCCGGCCGATGCCCATGGCTTCGCCGATGGATTTCATTTGAGAAGTCAGTCGTTGATCTTCATCCGGGAATTTTTCAAAGTCCCAGCGCGGGATTTTGACCACCACGTAATCAAGGGCCGGCTCAAAGCAGGCCGGCGTTTGGCGGGTAATATCGTTTGGAATTTCATGCAGGTGGTATCCCACAGCCAGCTTGGCGGCGATCTTGGCGATGGGAAAACCGGTGGCCTTGGAGGCCAGGGCCGAGCTGCGCGATACCCTCGGATTCATCTCGACGACCACCATCTCACCGGTTGCCGGATCCAGCGCGAATTGAATATTGGCCCCGCCGGTCTCCACCCCGATGCGGGCGACAATTTTCTTGGCGGCATCGCGCATGTTCTGGTATTCCACGTCGGTCAAGGTTTGGGCGGGCGCCACGGTGATGCTGTCGCCCGTGTGGATACCCATGGGGTCAAAATTTTCAATGGAGCAGACAATCACAAAGTTATCGGCTTCATCCCGCATGACCTCCAGTTCGTATTCCTTCCAGCCGAGCACCGACTGTTCAATTAAAATTTCGGTTACGGGACTGGCACTCAACCCCCATTGGGCGGCTTCGTCGAATTCCTCCCGATTGTAGACCACACTGCCGCCGATACCCCCAAGGGTAAAGGCCG
>JAFDDW010000575.1 GCA_019310665.1 Deltaproteobacteria bacterium | reverse complement strand
GCTGCCGATCAGGTGGGAATCAAAGGGATTGCCTACAACAAAAAGGCGGATGAACGTTCCTGGAAATTCATGCAGGCCTTTTTCGTGGAAATCTTTTCAAATTAGCATCTGGATAGATTATTGACCGCAATCGCAATATCAGATATGCAGAAGTAATCATGAAAATATACACGGGCACCGGTGATCGGGGAAAAACCAGTCTTTTCAGCGGCGAAAGAGTCTCGAAGGCCAGCGAGCGGATCGAGGCCTACGGTGATTTAGACGAACTCAACTCGATCATCGGTGCCCTGATTGCAAATTTACCCTCCGATAGATCAGATCTTATCAACGAATTGCAGCGAATTCAGGCGGATATATTTATCATCGGCGCCTGGCTGGCTACAACTGCGAATTCACCCGCCCTGGAATCTCTTGAACAAATCAAAGAAGAGCAGATCGATTTCCTGGAAAAAGCAATCGACCGGCTTGAAGATCAGTTGCCGGATCTTAAAAATTTTATTCTGCCCGGTGGGCATATGACGGCGTCATGGGCGCATGTGGCCAGAAGCATATGCCGGCGAACAGAGCGACATGCGGTCCTTGTAGCGGATGAGTCTGAGAACGATAAAGCAACCGAGCAGCTAAAAAGGGCATTGATATATTTGAATCGTCTTTCGGATTACCTGTTTGTTTTGGCCCGCGAATGTAACCGAATTCACCGCGTCACTGATATTCCCTGGAAGAAATCGTGACTATTTGTGATCAAGATTACTCCGCCAATATAATTGAACGCCGTTGGCTTTCAAAAAAGACATTCGAAATTATACTGAACCGTCCGGCATCATTCACCTTCAAGCCCGGACAGCGAATTAGCCTGAAATATAAAAAAATGGAACGGGATTATTCGCTGGCTTCCTCGCCGGATGAATCCCACCTTAAACTTTGCATCCGGCATGTAAAGAAAGGAGTATTATCGCAGGAATTAGGGGATACTCAAATTGGGACTCGAATTTCTTTTGCTGGTCCGCACGGATATTTCACATACAAAAATCCCCAACGCCCGACGGTTTTCATCGCTACCGGTACCGGTATTGCACCTTTTCGCTCCATGGTTCGTTCCGGGACATCCCCGGATTTTCTTCTGCATGGAGTAGAAACCTCCGAGGATCTCTATTATTCTGAAGAATTTCAATCTGTCGCCGAAAGCTATATCCCCTGTCTATCGCAATCTAAGAATTCGCAGACATATTTTCGAGGGAGAGTCACTGATTACCTGCAGATGCATTTGCCACCGGAGAACTATGATTTTTACCTGTGCGGACGGCTGGAAATGATCCGCGATGCTACCCTGCTGGTGGATGAGCTGTTTGAGGGCTCTAATATTTATACCGAAACCTTCTATTGATGGTCTCGTAAAAAGTCGGAAAAGCAAACTTTTTACGAATCCATCTTTATCAACCCATTCAACTAATCAACTAATCAACTAATTTACGGGAGGCTGAATGAAGTTTGAAACGATTGTAAGAGAAACAGTTCTATTAGATCCTAACGACAATATGGCACGCAAAAATATCCCCAATGAAATCCGCAAGGATCCGCTCACCGGCAGGACCTCGCGCATCTGCCATTTCAGGGAGCTTAAATGGGAAAAACCGGATCTAAGCAAGCTGGTTGCCGGGACCGAATCGTGGTGTCCGTTCTGCCCGGATAAAGTACTCAAGGTGACTCCCTGCTTTCCGGAAGAGATCATTCCCGGCGGCCGCATGACGCTGGATAACAAGGTTTTATTTCCGAACATCGCACCCTATGACCGGCTGAGTGCGGTGGCCACACTGGGAAATCGTCATTACATCCCCATGACCGAAATTGAACCCCGGCGTATCGCTGATGGTTTTCGTCTGGCGCTAAAATACTTTCGGCACCTGGATAAGATAAAACATCCCGAGTCGGTATATCACCTGATCAGCTGGAATTACATGCCGGCTTCGGGCAGCTCGATCATACATCCCCACTTGCAGGTATTCGCAAGTTCGTTTGCTCCCAATTTTCTGCGAGAGAAATTAGAGGCCGCCAGAAACTATATGGATAAGCATGGTTCAAATTACTGGGACGACCTGGTGGCAGCTGAGAAAGCCAACGCTGATCGATTTCTGGGCGAGATTGGCCGTACGAAGTGGCTGACTGTTTTTGCGCCCCTGGGAGCAGTTGGTGATGTGACCGCCGTAGTGGATGGCGTTCGATCGACCCTTGAACTGACCGATCAGGATTTGAACGATCTGGCGGCAGGCCTCACAATGTTGATGGCCGCCTATGACCGGATAGGAATCTACAACTTCAATATGAGCTTTTTCGCAGGTTCCTCCCAAGACGACCATGCCCGCTTTCACCTGATCTTCTCACCGCGTATTTATTTTAATCCGGCCATCGGCACCCCCGATGTGGCCGCCCTGGGTCGCCTTTTGGGAGAAAGTGTCTGCATGGGGTTCCCGGAGGAGATTAACAAGCTGCTAAAAGTAGAGTTTGAATAGCTGATAAGTTCGTAAGAATAGCTCATGAGCTCGTGAGTTGTTAAGTTCATAAGTAAAAAGCGGGGCATCTGATTGAGCTTTAGCTCAGAATGTCAATGGACTGAGATGATTTTACAATCATCAAAGTTAAGATTTACTTGACTTGACAACCACCAAATATGATATCTGTATTTTTACTATAGGTGGAGTTACATCTACGTATCTGAATTTTCACGATTTTTTATCTCAATGTATCACCACTTGAAG
>JAFDDW010000574.1 GCA_019310665.1 Deltaproteobacteria bacterium | reverse complement strand
ATGCTGGAGTTTCTTCTACGATCAAACTGGCCGCTTTTCGGTCAGTGGCGGCGCTGACACCTGACACCTGACACCCAATACCTAAGAATTGGACAAAATCTGGAATAGTAGCTAAAAACCATTTTGGGATTTATTTTTGCTACTATAGACTCCCCCCACATTGACATTGCGGGGCACATTCCTTATTTTTCCAAGGGTAAATTAAATTCATTCAAAGAAACCGAATTATGAAACTCTACTTGGAAAGCCTGGGCTGTGCCAGGAATCAGGTTGACAGCGAAATTATGATCGGACGGCTGAAAAAGGCCGGTTGGACCATTACCGATGATCCCGAGCAGGCCGAAACCATCGTGGTGAACACCTGCAGTTTCATCGAAGATGCTGTCCAGGAGTCCATCGACGTCATTCTAGAACTGGCGGAGTATAAAAAGGAGGGATCCTGCAAGCGTCTGGTGGTGACCGGATGTCTTCCCGAGCGTTACCGTGAAGAAATTTTACAATCATTACCGGAAGTGGATGTCCTTTTAGGAACCGGTGCCTTTGATCAAATTGCAAAAGCTGCCCGGGAGCTGCAATACTCACACCTGTGTGTGTTGCCGGACCCGGACCTCACTGAATTGCCGACCGAAGATACCCCCCGGCATTTAACTGTGCCTCACGTGGCCTATTTAAAAATCGCCGAAGGCTGCAGTAAATCATGCTCCTATTGCATCATTCCCAAGCTGCGCGGCAAACAAAAAAGCCGTTCGCCGGAAGAAATTGTTTCTGAAGCCACCAAGCATATTGCCGACGGTGTAAACGAACTGGTGCTGGTTGCACAGGATACCACCGCCTATGGGAATGATTTGCCAACCCGGGAAAATCTCAGTCGGCTTATGGAAAGCCTGGTAAATATCCCCATCAACGATCACGAGCGTGCAACGCAACCATGGTTCAGGGTACTCTACGGACATCCGGAAA
Source organism: Deltaproteobacteria bacterium (assembly GCA_019310665.1). Classification (GTDB taxonomy): domain Bacteria; phylum Desulfobacterota; class Desulfobacteria; order Desulfobacterales; family JAFDCJ01; genus JAFDCJ01. The sequence goes on along the minus strand of JAFDDW010000574.1, from coordinate 1,804 downwards.
GCATCGAAGACTCCTTTATTGATGCGGTAGCCTCACATAACAATCTTTGCTCCTATTTTGATATTCCCATCCAGCATGTCAGCCGGGGGATTCTAAAACACATGGGCCGCCGATACACAAAAGATGATCTTTACCGTCTATTTGATCGTATCCGTGACCGGGTTCCGGATGCCGTGCTGCGAACAACCATCATTGTCGGGTTTCCCGGAGAAACAGATAATGATTTTGCAGCGCTTTTACAATTTGTCGAGGATGTTCGTTTTGATAATTTAGGGGTATTTATTTATTCGGACTCCGACGATCTGGTCTCGCACCAATTGCCCAATCACATCCCTGGCGACGTGGCCACAGATCGTTATCATCAGCTTATGTCTGCCCAATCGGGTATTTCCTCCGAGAATAACCGCAAATACATCGGTCAGGCAGTCAAAGTCCTGGTGGAAGAGTTTCTGGACAACCATCTTTTTGCCGGCCGCACAAACTTTCAGGCACCGGAGGTGGACGGGTCAACCTACATTAATACTGCTCAATTGCCTTTTGGATTGAAAATCGGCAGCTTTGCTGATATGCGAGTGACAGATGCCATGGAGTATGATCTGATGGGAGAGGCGATATGAGTGATCTTAAGCGGAAGATCCTTTCTGCAGTTGAATCCGACCTGGAAGATATTGAAAAAGCTCTTTCCGATAATTTAAATCCCTACCTGGATCTGGTATCCGATGTAGCCGGTCACATTCTGTTCAGCGGCGGCAAACGGTTGCGTCCTTTGCTGATGGTGCTGTCTGCCAGGATGTGCAGTTACAACGGCAACTATGAAAAAACCTTTTCAACGGCCCTGGAATATCTGCATACAGCCACCCTGCTGCATGATGATCTGGTGGACGGAGCCACCCTGCGCCGGGGAAAAACGGTGGCTCACGCGACCTGGGGTAATTCCATTACCGTCCTGGTGGGCGATTACCTGTTGGCGAGGGCGCTGTCTATTTCAGCCGGTACCGGCAGGCTCAGAGTCGTTCAGGTCCTGGCCGAACTCACCGAGAATATGTCCCAGGGTGAAGTTCACCAGCTGATGCGCAAAGGCGATGTCAAGCTGACAGAAGACGAGTATCTGGTGGTCATTCGCCGTAAAACCGCCGTGCTGTTCAAAGCCGCCTGCCAGGTGAGCGCCATAATAGCCGACGCACCGGAGGACAAGGAAAAGGCCCTGTCTGAGTATGGATTTAATCTGGGGATTGCTTTTCAGATGGCCGATGACCTGTTTGATTATACCCTGCAGACCTCTGATTTCGGCAAAGAGGTCGGGGCGGATCTAAGAGAAGGAAAACTGACATTGCCGGTTATTTACGCCTTGAAACAGGCGAATTCCAGTGACCGGGATTTGATGATAAAAATTATCCGGAACACTGACTTTACGACCGATGATTTTAAAACCCTGCTCGATTTGCTGGTAAAATACGGCGGTATTGATTATACGCAAGAAACGGCTGCTTCCTATATCGACACGGCCAAAAACGCCCTGGCCCTTTTTGAACCCTCACCAACCAAAGAAACCATGCTGGATATTGCAGACTATGCCCTCGCGCGACGGGTCTAGTGGCAAAGTGCATGGCGCGTAGGGCATAAACAAAGGGTAGAAGGTGTAAGGTATAGGGTAAAGGACAAAAAAACAGAATAAAAAATAGACCTTATTCCTTCTACCTTAAACCTTATACCCGTTTCATTGCACCCGACACCTCGTATGAAACTCCACCTGACCGGGACAGTGAAAAGGTTGAACGTCGAACATCGAACGTCCAACATCGAA
>JAFDDW010000573.1 GCA_019310665.1 Deltaproteobacteria bacterium | reverse complement strand
AAGATCTGTGTAAACTCCCAACATAGCCGGACGGGAGTTCTACGCCCAAAATACTCGATTTTTTACCGGTTTAGTTGAATCTGACGATTTGACTGCATCGCCGACATTTGCTATTTGGATCTTACGCATCTATTGTCAGATGGATATCGTCATCGCATGTCCGACGGCGCGACATGTTGTGATTCATCCGGATACTGCATACGTTCTTAAATTTTCCCTTATCCCGTTTACAAAAAGGAAATTCTCATCAATTTGTTTTCGATGCGGTTGGCAGCGACGTCTGAAAGTTTTGGATCAATCAGAGCTTCCGGTGGATTTGCCAGCACTCTGGAAGGAAAGTTACATGGCGATTCTTGAAGAAACCGCACAGCTGGTCAAAGAAAAGCTGGGTCCCGATTTTGATGCCGTCACCATCGAAAAAATTGTCATCGGGATTTTTTTCACCGGAGTGAAGTTATCCACTGGGGCCGGGGGAATTTGTTTTACACCGATCAAGAATATCCCCCAGGCGGTATGCTGCCCCAGTTCCGCCGGCCGGATTTTCAACCCTGTAACGGTGGGCCAAACCAAAGCGGGTGATGTTCTTGAAGCCCTTTCGGCCCGTGAGCCCATCAAGACGGCCACGGCCATTGCCACGCTAAATGCCCTGAGCGCCACCTGCTGGCAGCGCGGATTGCAGGGCAATTACACCATTCAGATGAACCGGGATGCACAGGATGCGGTCCGCATGGGAGCCGATCAATCCGTGGCCGTCATCGGGGCCTTTGTCCCCGTGCTCAAATATTTAAAACAGCGCGGCGGCACCTGGTGGGTCATCGAGAAGGACCCCGCCACCCTCGAACCAGAGGAGATGGCCCACTTCGTATCCGCGGAGCGATCCCGGGAAATCATCGCCAAAGCCGACGTACTGATCATAACCGGTGTCACCCTGCTGAACCACACGCTGGAGGAAATTTTGCAGGCGGCCGGGCCGCATGCCGAAATCGCCGTGATCGGGCCCACGGCAAGCCTGCTGCCCGAAGCGCTGTTTCGACGCGGGGTGCGAGTGGTCGGAGGGGTGTGGGTGCAAAAGCCCGATGAACTTCTGGATGTCCTGGCTGCCGGCGGTTCCGGATACCACTTCTTCGATGATCTCGCCGCCCGAATTATCATCGAAAATAAGGCCTGGGGCAATTCCGCCGGGAACATCTGATTCTGCGCGCAAAAAAATCTGTTGACCAACACCTCACCAGCACTTTGTTTCTCGATTGGACGGGGGGCTTATGTGATTATATTAGCCTCGGTTCTCCGGGCCGAAGTCAGGGTTTGCAGGGCAATCTGGTAGATGATGTTGTCCTCCTTGAAAATGTGGCCTTCCAGCTCCCGTGCCAGGTATTCGGCCAGCTCGACCACCCGTTTCCTGAACTCGTCAAATTCGTAATCTTCGACGTTGTGGGCAATCTGGTACAGCGCCTGCTTTCTTTTCCGGAACTCCACATGGTCCATTTTCATGATGTTGCCGGGCTCGGCGATGTCGTGCTTCTCCAGTTTCGGAAACAGGGCCTCTTCTTCCCGCTGGTGGTGGCTTTCGGCCTCCACCAGGTGATGGGCGACGTCTTTGAGCCGGTCCAGGTTCTCTCCCCAGGCCTTAAGGCTTTCGACTTGCGGTAGGCCGGCCGCCAGCGCACTCAGCTCTTTGAGGCTTTCGAGAATGATCTTGTGTTCCTCCATGAAGGAATGCACCGGGTGAGGGGCTTTAACCGTCAAGCGTTTTTCCACAAGCTTGTCCTTTAACGCCTCCAGGTGGATATCGCACAGGTGAGTGCGGACCTGCTCAGGAGACAGCCCCTCTTTGATCAGTTCCTGTTCCGTCATGGCCAGGGACTTGGCGTCGAGGTCAGCAAAAATCTTTTTGGCCTTCTGTTTGGCGACCTCGGAGATTTCGCCTTCTTTTAACTCTTCGGGCATCTGCTTGAACGGTTCTTTCTTGTTTTCCCCGGCGGTAATTCTTCTGGCCTCCAGATGCCACTCTCCGGGCTCCTTTTGTTCGCAGGAAAGCTCAAACTCGTTGCTGGTCTCCAGAAGGTAGACCAGGGGCACGGGATTAAACTCCATGATAATTCGCAGAGTCTCGCCCTGCGGGAGATTTTCAATGCTCGGAAAAATCAGGGCCTCGCGTTCATGATGCTCAAGGCCCCGTGGATCGATAGTTTTTACCGCGCTCATTTTTTTCGTCCTTTCTTGTTTCTATTTTTATCCATTGGCTGATATCGGTTTGTTTCATCAGCATCTCGCTGACCTTTTCCATCCACAGGTCCTGGAATTGCCTGATTTCGTCCTGCTTGGCGGCCTCCCAGAGGACCTTCTGCATCAGTTCTCCCATTCTTTTACTTTTTTCGGCGGGAAAGGGAATCCTGTGCGGATAAAATTTGACCAGCACCGTTTGCCCGGTGTCCATGCGGATAAACTCGAAGCAGAGTGCCTGTGGATCAATTTTTTGCGGGTTGAATACGAGCAGATCCTTGCGCTTGAATTTATGCCCCAGACCCCTGAAGCCGCTTTCCGGGGCCGCGCCCGTCAGCAACGAAAACACCTGGCCGATAACACCGTACACACCTTCATCCGGCTCGCCGTAAACCGTGATGGCGATATCGCCCCGGATGGGAGTTTTGTCCCTGTAAAGGGCCTTCAGCGCCTGCCGGCAGCACAGGTAGGCGCCAGCCGTGGTGGGGCAGGCATGGCCCGCCATCTTGACCACATCGAGGAAGCCGTATTCCATCACGGCATCCTCTTTTTTGAAGACACCCAGGGTCTGGGCAAAGGGCTCCCGCATCTGGAGGGGTTCCACCTCGGCAAAAAAGTCTCTGAAACCATTTTTGGGTTCGGCCCCAGGGTTTTCCGACATTTTCCCACTGTCCTTTTACGTGCGCTTGATATTTACAATCCAGTCCACCGGCCCCTGCTGCTCGTATTGCCACTCAAACTTACCCTTCTGCTCGGCCTCGAATTGATAGTACAACGGCTTGGGGTCGTGATCGTTTATTATCCTGAGAACCTCGCCCGGCTGCAAGGCCTCCCATTTCTGAAATATCTTTTTGTGCCGTTCGACCGGCGGCAGCGGCCTTAGGTCCAGGGTTTCAACTCCTGCATTCATTTTTGTACCTCCTGGGATAGGGTAATCATATAATATTTATATACCGCATCGTGGCACTGCTCACATTGACTTAGATCAAGTCGAAAATTAAATAGGCTTCTCAGAGTAATGCAGCGCCTCAATATTGTACAACACAAGCCGGTAACCTTTTGCTCACACTTTCTACGGTGCCATTCGCGCTGACATTGTGGATCACCACAGGTCTTCTGCCGATTTTTAAGCCGTGGATGGGGTATAAACCACCGTTTGCATACCTGGCACGGACGTTTGCGTGTGGGGCTCCTGGTCATCGTTTTCTCTCCTATCAGAGGATTTGAAAAAACGATATTAGGAATAATTAGTTGAACCGGACAGCTATAATAACGAGAATAATATCGATGAGAATTAAAGGGGAAAGGAATGAGAAGAATTAGATGGAGTTTTTATTATTTTTCAGGAATTAAATAAAAAATTATAGAAACAGAATTAAATTGTCGCCTCATAACTAAACTGGGCACATATCGTGCCTATATCAAATTCGTTGAATTAACTGATTTTATAGTATATTTGTTCGACTAACCCACAACCGGTCCGCTCATTTTCGCAATAAATCGCAAAAATACCTAAGAGCTTTGAATTTTGCAGACGTTTATGGTTGGATTTTGAAGTGGGATCAAATTTTTTAAGGGTAGAATAGTCTATGCTACATGAAAATCACGCCGATTGAAGACGATCTTCTGTTTTCAGATAGCGTTTGAGTATTTTGAACTTTAAGCCACTGGTTTTATTGCAGATACATAGCAGAAATCGCTACTTGGGGCTTATTAGTGATACGTTTACAGTATCTGCAAAAAGTCAGGACTAAAATATTTGCCTTTTGTCAGAGGAGATGTAGATTTCACCGTATCCTTAGATTGCGATTTATAGCAGAGGTAGGTAAGGTTAAACGG
>JAFDDW010000572.1 GCA_019310665.1 Deltaproteobacteria bacterium | reverse complement strand
CACCGCAACGCGCTGGCCGTCAGGACCTGATGATCCTGTTCGCCAAGGTAATTAAAAATACCGGTGGCGGTGACCAGGTCACCGGAAGGGTGCGCATGGCCAAGGGGCTTGAAGGGTGCATAAAAAGCGATTCGCAATGGATGCTGAGTAATAGGCATCTGGCTATTGCTGGCTGGCAGAGCGCAGAGAGCAGAGCGCATAGTGAAAAGCCTCTATTTTAAGGACTTTTTAAAATTGGTAATTTGTCGACAGAGAATGTCCAATCTCGTCAAGAAATCATCCCGTTGTTCCAGGTTAATAAGATTTCTCATTTCAAATAATATAAGGGCATTCGCATTTTCAAATGTTGACCTGCGGGCGATATTTAGGAAATTGCTGAATTCTTTTTTATGAGATGAGCCGGAACCTTCTGCAATATTATTTGACATTGACAACCCCGATGCTCTTAATTGCTCAGCCCAGCGATACAGTTTCCGTTTCTCGAGATCATCAGCGATATCAAAAAGATCATTGGCTATCTCTATAGCGGACTGCCAAATCCTTAAATCCTGAAATCTGAATTTTATCATCATACCCTCCCTTTCCAATATCGACCCAAAGCCCTAAACTCTATTCTCTCTGCTCTCTGCCCCATACCCTCTGCCCCATGCCCTCCGCCCCATGCCCCATGCCCTCTGCCCTGTGCCCCATGCCCTACGCCCTATGCCCCATGCCCTATGCTCTCTGCCCTATGCCTTCACTTCGATATATTTCGGCCAGATCCTGTATCAACCGCCGGTTGTCAAAAGCATCCGCCACTGTTTGTCTGGCGATCGGTATGATCCGGTTTCTCAGCTCCTGGTCGGTCAACATTCTCTGCATGGCTTCGGCCAGTCTTTCAGGTTGACGCGGCGGCACCAAAAGACCGGAAACGCCGTTTTCCACAAGCTCCGGAATGGCTGAAATATCGGTGGCCACCACCGGCACGCCCACCGCCATACTTTCCAGCAAAACATTGGGGATTCCGTCGCGGTCGCCATTCGACGCCACTTCACAGCCCAGGACGAACAGATCGGTGTTGCGATAATGTTCAAGAACCTCATGGTGCGGTTGGGTGCCAAGCCATCGGGTTACCGAAGTCAATCCCAGCTCATTAACCAGCGCCAGGATTTTTTCACGGTCATCACCGTCGCCGATCAGGGTATGATTTAAGGAAAGGCCTTGAATGGTCAGCAGCTTGAGCGCCCGCAGGACGGTGGGCAGACCTTTTTTGGCTGTTAATCTGGCGATGGTCAGAATCCGGTAGGGTTGACCGGAATTTTGCTGTTCCGCATAATTGCCCGAAAACAGATCGACATCGATGCCGTGGTAAATGCGGTGAATTGAAGTTTCATGGTTGTCGGAAATCTCCAGAAGATGCCTGCGATTATATTCGGTGCAGGTGACCACAAACCGGGACAGCTCGATTTTTTCACGCAGCTGCCGGGGATCAGATGTATAGATATCTTTGGCATGGGCGGTAAAGCTAAACGGCAAACCCGTCAACTGGCTGGTAAACATGGCCACCGAAGTGGGGGAATGGGCGAAGTGGGCATGCAGATGGGTCACACCGCTTGCCGGCAGCAGGCGATGGGCCAGATAACCGGCCTGGAACAAATGCTTGAGGGTGGCAGATTTGCGGGTCCTTAAAAATCGGCGCCAGGCTGTTTTAAGGGCCGCGGCATAAACCCCGGGCCTTTTGGAAGCCAGAATCAGATTGTGGTACAACAACCGGGGCAAAGGCTTTATCAGAGTTTCCGGCAAATAGTCTACCCGGGCCCGGATTTGTTTGACGCTTTCGTGGGTAAAAGCCTCCCGGGGCTGTCGCATGGAAAACAGATGGAGATTAAACCCGAGCTTTTCAAGCAACAGGATTTCATTGGAGATGAAGGTTTCCGAAATACGGGGGTAGCCCTTCAGGATCATCCCCAGAACAGGTCCGCCGGATGGGTTCATGATTTTTGGCACCTGAATTCACGCAGGCGTTGTTGCATGGTTTCGATGCCTGTCAGCCTGAACCGGGAAATGGCTTCGTGATAGGGTTTAGGGTTTTCCAGAAGATCGAATAGTTTTTGACCCAAACGGTCAGCGCTAAAATCACTCCAGGAAATGTAATCGACCAGATTTTGGCGGTGAAAGGCCCGGGCCCGGATAATTTGTTCTTGACGGGGAGTCTCCCTCGGAATGACCAGGCTGATGGTTCCCTGGCCCAGAATCTCACACAGGGTGTTGTAGCCTCCCATGCTGACGACGATATCCGCTGCTGAAAAAATTTTCTCCATTTGCCGATAAAAATGGTAGGTTCGGACCCCCAGCCGTCTGGCCCGTTTGAAAACATCCCTTCTTTCCTCCTTCGGCATAAAAGGACCGGTGATTAAAACGCTTTTGAAGGGCGGCTGATTGGAAAAAGATTCAAGGGTGGCCAGATAGGTATCCATAACCCGGTAACCGTCGCCGCCGCCGCCGGTGGTCACCACCACCAGTTTTTCAGGGCTTTTCAGTCCGAGTTCTTTTTTCATTTTGTTTACCGCATCTTTACCCGGAATTTTACGGGGAATATAACCGGTAAAATGAATTTTGCGGCTGATGGCATCTGAAATTTCGTACTCATCTATGGGGTCATAAAAATCCTGTATCCCGTAGATCCAGATTTCGCTGTAAAGCTTCTCGAGATGATCGTAGACCTTTTTTTCGCGCCAGTCTTTTTTGACCGTTTCGGCGTCGTCCATTATATCACGCAATCCAAGAATGGTCCGCGTGTCCGGCCGGCAGCGCCGCAACCATTTTAAAGTGGGTAAAACCTCTTTCTTGAGCCCGAGGGGCTCTTTGTCCACAATGAAAAGATGGGGTTGAAAGGTTTTGGCCGTGGCGGTGATGATGTTTTTACGGATATCAAGGGCATGCCGGGGATTGATCTTGATGGACATCGGCAGGTATTCGTCATTGGTTTTTTTAATCATTCCCGGAATCCGCACAAAATCAATCCGCTCGCCAAATGAAAACCGCCCGGCAATAGGGGAACCGGTCAGGATCAAAATATTGATGCACGGCCCCAGCAAATGGGATGCAATCGCCATCGTCCGGCGGATGTGACCGAGACCATAGGTATCGTGCGAATACATCAGGATGTTATAGGTTGAGTTCCGTGCCATTTACCTTATCGATCAATG
>JAFDDW010000571.1 GCA_019310665.1 Deltaproteobacteria bacterium | reverse complement strand
TCAAAGAACGTTGCAGGCATTCCTGAACCGTGGCTGTAAAATCAATGCCTGATTTTTTTATTGCATAGCCCAACAGTTGTTTGCCGGAATCCATCACGGCAACTTTGGTTCTCGATGACCCCACGTCGGCGCCGACAAAAATTGGTTTTTTGCTCATATATTTACCGGTTTAAGATCTCAATGCTAAGCTTTTAAAATGAGCGCTGCTGGTTATTCGTTTTTATGTCAATAGTATGTTCGATGTTCGATGTTCATCTTTTACCGGTCGTCAAGTCATTCGCCCTGAATTTGGTGCTTATAATTTATGATTTCCAGTTTATTCGGATTGGGGTAATAACAATTAACCAATAAAAGCCCTCCTGCCTTCTATTTGCTCTCCAGCCCCTTGACCAATGCCCAAAGGGTGCTGTTATACGGGGTTTCAATGCCTGCCTGCTGCCCGTATTCCACAAATTTTCCGTTCATGAAGTCAATTTCGGTTCGGCGATTGGCTTCGATATCCATGAGCATGGAAGGTTTATGATCCCCGGCACTGCGCATATATTCCATAGCGTCAGAATAATAGTTCCATCCCAGATTGATCTCATTGGCCCGGGACACCTTTAAACATTCTTTTACCAGGGCATCAACGATCTGATAAACAATGGGGTCATTCATCGCCCGGGACATGGTCAGCCCGGTGGCGGCGCATACCGGATTCATCGAGGCGTTCATGACCGTTTTGCGCCAGACCATGGAAATAATCTGGTCGGTGTGATCGGTTTTTAAGCCACATTTGCTGAGGGTTTCTGCAACTGCAATTGCCTCTCTGCGAGATGCGGGATCCATTTCCTGGATGTGGTGGGGAGGATGATGAAACGGCATGCTGACATGGGCCGGACCAACAAGCCCGCAACCATAATTAACAACAGCCCGCATCACCGGGGCTTTGCCCAAGATCTTAGCAAGCTCCAGTTCGGTGTCGATGCCGTTTTGCCAGCTGACAATATACATTCCCTCACGATAAAATCCTTCGATGGCGGAAGCAATCAGCGGCAACGCATTGGCCTTAACGGTGATAAAGATGACATCCGGATCATGATCTGCCAACTCATCGATATCCGTACAGGTCCTGGTGACTTTCTGTTGGAGATTTTCTGCGCCTTCAATAATGATTCCGGGATCCAGGGCCGGTTTCAATAAATCGGAAACCACATCGCACAGTATGACTTCATGTCCACCCCGGGCCAAAAATGCCGCTACGATACATCCCACCGGTCCGGCACCAATGACTGCAAACGACTGGGGATCAAATTCTGATTTGGTATTCATGTTGGCCTCCCCCCTTCGGAATGACTAATGTCTATTGATCCGCCTGCGGCGGAAATAATGATCAAACAGATTGAACATCGAACGTTCAACTATGAAACTTCATACAATCAGTGCCATTTTCGAGCTACCGGTTAAGAGTAAAGGGCAGGTGGGAGCGGCTTCCAGCCGCGATCATGCTGTCGCCCCGGTTAATCGCGGCTGGAAGCCGCTCCCACAACCAATAGCGCTGAAGCTAAAATTATCATTTTCCCACCCGCAAGAGCTCATTCCAGTTAAGCCGATTCGGCAGCGGCAAAGCCCAGATCAAAGGCCTTAAGGTTTGAATCCAGGAACGCTTTTTTGGTTTTGGTTTTCATGGCCTTTTTTACCTGGTCGACGGTGAGCGGCAGAATCCCTGTTTGAATCAGGGCTCCCAGAAGAACCATATTCACCGACAGAACATTTCCGGCTTCTTTTGCCAGGGTCGCTGCATTAAAGGCAATCAGTTTAGCAGTTTTTTTGTGAATCAACTCCTGCAACTCTTTTAAATCCGGATAGACACCCTGTCCGATATTTACCGTAAAAGGCATCAAGGGCGCAAGATTGGTAATCACCACGGTGTTGGCGTTACATTTATTTAAGGCTCTCAATGTTTCAGCCGGTTCAAATCCTACCAGGACGTTCGCCTCACCGTCGGAGATAATGGTGCTTCTGGTATCACCGAATATCAGGGAAGACTCAACAACACCACCCCTTTGTGCCATACCATGAATTTCGCTCATGTTCAGCGGTATTTCGCACAGCAGCGCAGCTTCTCCCAGCACACTGGATGCCAGCAAGTTTCCCTGTCCTCCCACGGCCACAATGATTAATCGTTTTGTCTCCATAGATTTTTTCCTGTTGCTCGTTATGTTCGTTTAGATGGTTAGTTTCGTTGAGATCGTTAGGATCGTTAACTGAATTCGGATGCTGCTCCCTATCATGCTTTTAATACAATCCGAAATCCGCATTCCCAAATCCCAAATCGAAAGACCCGCACCCCGTAACCCGCACCCCGCAACCCGTTTATGCCTTTGCCTTAACCGGCAAAATGGCGTTCTCGGGACAAATTTGAGCACAGACTGCACAACCCGTACACAGATTGGCATCAATTTTTACCCTGTCGTTCCAGATATAAAAGGCCGGGCATGCCAGAGAATCAATGCAAGTCCGGTGATTCTTGCATTTATCGGTAATATTAAACGGTTTGTGCTTGGGAAGTTTAAGGGCATTGGCGTACAAGGCGCATATCTCTTCGGATATGATCACGGATACGCCCTCATATTTAATGGACTCTTTGATGGCCTCAATGCTTTTCTTTACCTTGTAAGGTTTAATAATGGTCACATGTTCAACCCCGATGGCTCTCACAACCTTTTCGATGGATACCCGGCCGAATCCGTCCATGTTCATCCGGGTCATGTCAACGCCGGGGTTGGGCTG
>JAFDDW010000570.1 GCA_019310665.1 Deltaproteobacteria bacterium | reverse complement strand
CGCAGCGGGTTTTCACCCATGATATACAGGGCTTTCAGGCTGCCTTTTTCAGCTGCCTCGATTATCCGCACCAGGTTGAGTCCGGGATCCGGTGAGATACTTGTTTTCCAGTTTTTCTCCCATTTATTCCTTGCGGCTTCGTTGTCAAGGGGCTGACGACCGGGAAGAAGGTCTGGTGCGGTTCCCATATCCATTGCGCCCAGCTGATTGTTTTCCCTGGCAAGAATGAACAGGCCCGTTCCTGGAGAACCCAGGCTCCCGGTCATCAGGGAGAGGTTGAGAATGGCTCCTAAAGTATGTAGTGCGTTTTTTTGCTGAATAATTCCGTGGCCGATGACGACGGCGATTTTTTTCTGTTTCAGTAAGCTGGCGGTTTTATTAATGGCCGTGTTACCCAGGTTTGTCACACGGCTGATCCGGTCCATATCCAGTGATGACAGACCGTACCGGAAAAGGCTGAAGCCCTCCGTGTGTTGATCCACAAATGAGGAATCGTAAGCCTTTTGTTCATGGAGCAGGGCGGCCAGGCCGTTGACCAATTCCAGATCGGATTGCGGCTTGATCGCAAGCCAGATGGAAGCAAAGGCCGCCAGTTCGGTTTTGCGCGGATCAACCAGTATTAAGGGAATGCCTTTTTGAGCTGCTTTTTTAAGATAATAGCTGACCACCGGAACCGAGTGATTCGGGTCGGCACCCAGGACTAAAATGGCCTCCGCGTTTTCAAGATCGGCCAGCCGATTGACGCGATATCCTCCGGCTGTCTTTTCGTCCAGAACCTTCATCAAGGGTTGCCCGAAGATGTATCCGCCGTTGTCGATATTGTTGGTGCCGATCATAACACGGGCGATTTTCTGGAAGAGATAATTTTCTTCATTGGAGCATTTGGATGAACCTAAAAAGGCGATGCTCTGGGGACCATTTTCGCTTTTAATCTCAAGCAGGCGTTTGGTGATGGTGCCCAGCGCCTCATCCCAGGTCAGCGGGACCAGTTCATCTGTTGCCTCTTCGCCTATTTTGCGGCCCAGGGGGCTGATCAACCGTTGGGGTGAATTCAAAAAATCATGGGCGAAATGTCCCCGGACACACAGGGTCGCTTTGTTCACGCTGTCCGGCAGCCCGGCGGGGTTAACATCGACGATGCGTTCATCCGTGGCCCCCATGGCCAGGCTGCAGCCCACCGAACAGAACCCGCATATGGATACGGTTTCCCGCTCAGGGGTTCCCACATAACGGGTGTTTTTGGCAGATAGGGCGCCGGTCGGGCACATACTGACGCAGGTCCCACAAAACGTGCAGCTGGACTGTTCCAGGCCCAGTTCATGGGCGGTGGCGGGACGGGAGCTAAAACCGCGCAGGTTATAATCGATGGCGCCGACAACCACCAGTTCGTGATCGGCACGGATGCACTTGCCGCATAGGATGCATTTGCTTAGGTCCCTGATAATAAACGGATTAGCTTCTTCAAAGGGCTTGTAATTGGGCATGTGGTAAAGATCTGTTTCACCCACACCCAGCTGGGCCGCCACCCAGCGCAGCTGGCAGCGGTTGCCCTTGCTGCAGACAATGCAGGATTCCGGATGTTCGGCAATCATCAGACGTGCGATGTTGCGGCGGTGTTTGGTGATGCGCTCGTTTGTGGTTTGAATAGCCATATTCGAAGCCACGGGAGTGACACAGGAGGCCATGAGACGTCCGGTTTTTTCATCTTCCACCAGACACATTCTGCAGGCACCGAAAGGTTTCAGATCAGGATGGTAACAGAGTTTGGGGATTTTTATGCCGTTTTGCTCAGCAGCCTCCAAAATGCTTGTTTCGGCAGGACAGATTATTTTCTTGCCATCAATGGTCAAAGCGATGGTTTCCAAGGGAGGGGCTCCTTTGCGTTACAAATTGCGAGAATCTATCTTTTTTATTTTAACTTTGCTGCGTCCAGATACAGTTTGAGTTTTTCTTCACCTCCGATAGTGATGATATGAACTCCCTGGCACAGGTCTTTCAGCCCGGTGACGATATCGGTAAAGATTTCAATACTGGTTTTTTGTTTATCCGGTTCGCGGGCCAGTTTCTGGATGATCCAGTCCGGGACCATGCCTGACTTGAGGTGACGATTTAGAAATCTTGCCATTCCCGCAGTTCGTAAAATCATAACCTCTGCGATTACCGGAACCCCGAACGTTCGGGCTTGTTTTAAAAATTTTGCAAATTGATCCACATCAAAAACCGGCGTTGTTAGAAAGTAACCGGTACCAAGCTTGGTCATTTCCTCCATTTCTTTCATTTCCAGATCCGGAACGCTTTTGCCCCACGAGGATTCAACTCCTGAACCCAGGAGAAAATCAGCTTTGGATTTCAGTGAATCTCCTTCGACCGTCTGGCCTTCACGCATGTGTTCAAGTACGGACTGTAATTTACCGGCATCCACGTGAAAAAACATCATCTCCTGCAAGCTGTCACCGGTAATGCGGTAATCTTCGGTAAAAACCAGAAGGTTGTCAATACCGGCATTGTGGGCGTTTACCAGGTCGTTCTGGAGCTGAAGGCGGTTTTTGTCGCGAGTTGTGGTCTGATATATCGGCTCCAACTGGCTTTTATTCAGCAGTTCACATGTTCTGATCGTGTCCCCGACGAAGCCTTCAAGTTCCACCTGCTTAAACTGCGGACAAGATCTTCCGGTTCCTGGTCAATGGGTGATTGAACTTCTGAAGTGACGACAAATTTCTTTTTTTTCAGGGCGTCTTTTAGCTTCATCTTTGCCTCCTATTGAGGAATGACGAATGACTATGATTGACGATTTAATGAACGCTACGTATTATTCGTTATTTGTCATTCGCCAATATTTGATGCAATAGTAAAAAGTAACGCTGATGGCTACGACGCCATCAATATTTAATTATTTTAGGCCTAAGAGCCGGGCGACTTCCTCTTTTAGTTGCGGCAGCGGAAATGGTTTTGAAAAACAGGCATCCGCTCCGTGCTCTTTCATTTTTTTGAACTTGTCTTCATCCAAATAGGCGGACAGGACGATTATTTTGGTATCCTTTGTGTCCGGATTCTCCTTGATTTTCTTGCAAACCTCATAGCCTTTGATATCGGGCATCATGATGTCCAGTATCAGCAGGTTTGGTGCGAAATGATTGACCTGTATTCCGGCCTCAAACCCGTCGGATGCGGAAATCACTTCGTAGTCGAATTCATCCTCCTCCAGCGCCTGAACGATGGTTTCAACAATAATGGGATCATCATCGACCACCAGAATTTTTAGTTTTCCCTCCGCCGGTTGTCCATCTGGAATAGGGATGCCTTGCTTGGTCATAAAGGTTTCCAGGTCTGTTTTATTAATGCGACGATGGCCTCCCACAGTCTTGTAAGCCTTGATATGCCCTGATTCGACCCAGTTGATAATGGTTTTGGGAGACACGTTGCAATACTTGCTGGCTTTAAAAACGGTGAGTACGTCTTCCATGACTGACTCCTTTTATGGTTTACAATTATTATAGTTATTATAACTATTATAGTTTGTACAGTCTGTCAAGCAATTTTTAAAATTATTTTATTAATTCTTTATCTTATTTAAAATACAATATAAAATTGTGATTTCGGATCTTAGAATAGGTATATTTAGTAATTATATTAATTATAGTTATTATATTTATATTAGAGGCGGTTTCAAAATGTTCAATTTCGAAGTCTGCGCTTATCTGCCTGCCCGGTTAAATCTTTTTTATATTTAACCGGGGTTCGAGATCAAGTCGAAGATCCCGGATTTTGAGCGGAGGAAGGCGATCCGCCTGAGGCGGTAGCGGTGTGTACCGGCAGGGAAATGGTAAAGGTGGTTCCTTCCCCCACCTTGCTTTTTACCTCTATATCGCCGCCATGATCCTCTATAAAGCCGTAACAAACAGAAAGACCCAGGCCAACGCCCTTGACCTCGCCTTTAGTGGTAAAAAAGCTGTCAAAAATTTTATCCAGGTGCTCTTCTCTGATGCCGGTGCCGGTATCGGATATTTCAACATAAACTTTTTCGGTGTCACCGCTGGTGATCACCGACAGGGTGCCGCCCTCAGGCATGGCGTCCCGAGCATTGGCCACCATGTTCAAAAAGACCTGGCGCAGCTGGTTTTTGGAGGCATTTACCAGGCCCAACGCTTCAGCGAATGTCGTTACCATATCGATATCATTTTCTTTGAGCTGCTTTTCATGCAGCAGTAAAATCTCATCTATCACGGAGTTGATGTCCACCGGATGCCGTTCCTCCTGATCTGGTTTTGAAAACGAGAGCATCTTGCGCAGCAGATCACTGAGCCTAACGGTTTCAGAAAGCGCCATTTCCAGTATTTTTCGCCGTTTGTTATCAGCGGGGATCTCGGTTTTCAACAGCTCCAGCGTATTCATGATTCCGTAAAGGGGGTTGTTCAATTCATGGGCAATCTGGGATGTTAAGCGTCCCATGGCGGCCAGCTTTTCAGATTGAAGCAGTTGCTCCTGGGTGTCGCGCAGGGCCCGTTCCATCTGCAGCCGATCTCTGAGATCGACAAATGATCCCACCGAAGCGATTTCCTTTCCGTTGCCATCATAAATGATGGCGGCCGACAGGTTGCCCTCGACAACCTCACCGTCTCTTCTGACATACACCATTGGGTAGGATCTCAAGCGGCCGACTCCGCCGGATTCATCTTTTCTGAGCATCTGCATGACCCTGCGGGCCACGCCTTCGGGATATATTTTGCGAATGTTCATTTTCCCGATGACGTCACTGGCCTTGTAACCCAGAGTTTCCTCAGCGGCCTGGTTCCAGATCAGAATATTGCCCTTCATGTCGGTGGCGGTGATGGCATTGGGGGAGCTCTGAACGATCTTATTCATAAAGTCATAGGCTTCCTGAAGCTCTTTTTCCATCAACTTTCTCTGGGTCAAATCGACGTTCAAGCCCTCGTAGCCGATAATGTTTCCCTGCTGGTCATAGCGGGGATGCCCGGTCAACAAAATCGGTATGGTGCTTCCGTCTTTGCGCTTGAATTCAACCTCGTAGTCGATAACACGGCCGTCGCGCTCCATCATTTCCTGAAAGGTTCGCCGATCCTCGG
>JAFDDW010000569.1 GCA_019310665.1 Deltaproteobacteria bacterium | reverse complement strand
TGAATTGAATGGGGATTTGGGATTCACTCGATTTTGGATTTTGGATTTCGGATTGGGGATTGGTAAAAACAAGGAATTTTATCCTTTCATATTTGGATGAATTAAAGTGAAAAAAAATAATTATTATTTTTTCTTTGCTCTCCTGACCCTGCTAATGGCTATAGGTTGCAGCGAAGAACCAACCGCCCCTAAAATAGCACAACCTGAAAAAAAAATAGAGGGCAAGATTGTGGCCGTGGGCGACAGCCTGACCGAAGGATTGGGAGTTGAGGAAGAATTTGCCTATCCGGCAGTGCTTGAAAAAAAATTGAGGGGACAGGGCCATCCTTACCAGGTAATTAATGCCGGAATAAGCGGCGAAACCTCCAGCGGAACCCTTTCGAGAATAAAATGGATATTAACCTTAAAACCGGATATCGTCATACTGGTCATCGGAGCCAATGACGGTTTCCGTGGTCTCGATCCTGATTTAATCAAAACAAACATCCAAAAAATCATCCGGATGCTAAAAGAAGAAAATGTAATCGTTGTCCTGGGTGCTATGCAGATCGTCCAGAATCTGGGAAAAGACTACACCACCGCTTTTGCCAATATTTATCCGGAAGTTGCCCGCAGCGCAGACGTTATTCTGGCATCATTTTTCTTAGACGGTGTGGCGGCAAACCCTGAGCTTAACCAGGCGGATGGCATCCATCCCACAGCAAAAGGGTATCAGGTCATCGTCGACAACATCACGCCCTATGTGGTGGAAGCGATTGAGATCCACCGGAATAAATGAATCTAGTATTTACTTCTCTTCGCTTGACACCAAGGGCCTCGGTACCTAGCTTAGACAAACTCAGATGAAAGGGGACTCAAATGAAGAACTTTCTTAAATGGGGTGCAATTATTGTCGGATGCCTTGCAGTGGTCATCATAGCCGCCCTGCTGATCATTCCGATGTTTGTTGACCTCCAAAAATACAAACCCGTTATTGAAAACAAGGTGGTCGAGGCAACCGGACGCCCATTTTCAGTGGGAGATGATCTTAAACTTTCCCTGTTCCCGTGGGCCGGTATTTCTCTTTCTGACCTGCAGCTGGGCAACACCGCCGGGTTCGCTGAAAAAGAATTTGTCAAAGTCAAGTCCTTCGAGATCCGAGTAAAACTTCTACCGCTTATCAGCAAAGAGATACAAATTCAACGATTCGTAATGGACGGACCACAGATCGTGCTGGTAAAAAATAAAAACGGCCGTGTAAACTGGGAGCAATCCCAGCAACAAAAGGGGGCCGCTTCCAAAAAGCCGGTACCTGCTGATTCCCCGGCCGGCATGGCTGGGCTTCCCATCAGCGCCCTGACCGTGGGCAATTTTTCCATTAAAAACGGGTCGGTCCTCTGGATCGATCACACGACCAATACCCGCAAAGAAGTCAAGGATATCAGCCTAATTTTAAAAGATGTTTCACTGGATCGACCGGTGCAGCTCAAGCTTTCAGCTCAGCTGGATAAAATGCCGCTGTCGCTCGACGGTACAGTCGGGCCGGTGGGCAGCGGATTTGAAAAAGGGGTCATTCCATTGGATTTGTCTCTCAAGGCCCTCAAGCAACTCACCCTGCGGCTGAAGGGAAACCTTGAGAACCCGGCCACCACTCCCGGGGTGGACCTGGACATCACCGTCGACAAGTTTTCACCCCGTGAACTTGCAGCCGCATTGGGGCAAACCTTTCCGGTAGACACCACAGACCCCAAGGCCCTGAGCAGTGTTGATTTGAAAGCCCACATAAAAGCCGATGCCAATCGCATGGTCGTGTCCAGCGGAGTAATGAACCTGGATCAATCCAGGTTGAATTTTTCGGCGACCGCGGTTCAATTTTCTCGACCCAACCTGAAATTTGATCTGAACCTGGATCAAATTAACCTCGATCGTTACATGCCTCCGAAAAGCGACGCGCCGTCTGCTGAAACGGCACCGTCCGCGGCCAAAGGCAAAAAGAAAAAGACCGATTACACACCGCTGCGCCGGCTGATTCTGGACGGACTCATAAAAATTGGCCAACTCACGATCAGTAAAGCAAATATTCAGGATATCAATCTGCGGATCAAAGCCAAAAACGGCATATTTAATCTGGATCCAATGAAACTGAATATGTACCAGGGTAATGCCAACGGCAAGGCGTTGCTGAATGTCGCAGGCGATATTCCCAAAAGCAGTCTGAACCTGAAAATCAATAATGTCCAGGCGGAACCCCTGCTCAAGGATGTACTGGAAAAGGAAATTCTGCAGGGCAGCACCAATGCCGACATCAACCTGTCTATGAGGGGCGACGAGCCCGAGCGGATTAAGAAAACCTTAAACGGCAAAGGTTATTTAAAATTCAATGATGGTGCCATCTTGGGGATTGATCTGGCCGCCATGGTCCGAAATGTCGGATCGGCATTCGGCCTCGCTGAAAAAGGCGGCGCGCCGCCGAAAACCGATTTCACTGAACTGAACATCCCCTATACCATCAAAAAGGGTGCCGTCAACACCCCGCAAAGCAGCCTCAAATCTCCTTTTATCCGGGTTATCGCTACCGGAACGGCCGACCTGGTTAAAGAGACCCTCGATTTCCGCGTGGAGCCCAAGGCGATTGCTTCCATCAAAGGCCAGCCGGTGCTGGTGTCCGGGACCTTCACCTCACCCAAGTTTCGCCCGGACTTAAGTGCGGCCGCCAAACAGGAAATTGAAAAACAAATTTTCGAATCCAAAGAAGGTAAAAAACTTCTTGAAAAAGAAGAACTTAAACCGTTTGAAAAAACAGCGAAAGACGCACTCAAAGGAATTCTAGGAAATTGATCGTTTGGGGATAGCCTGCATAATCTTACTTTTTTAACAGGGTTATTATTAATTCCATTATTTTAATTTTGGATTGGGGATTGCGGATTGCGGATTTAAAAAAGGAACAAGGTCGATTTTAAAATAACTAATAACAAATAACTATTAACCCAGGATTGAGATGTTTTCAATGAATAGATCAATACTGAAAACCACATTTATAGCAATATTTGTCGCCTATCTGGCGCTAGTCGGATGTGCCGGGGTTGGGAAACAGCTGGACCCGCCCCGGATTTCGCTGGCCAATATTCGGGTCCAGGAGGTATCCGGTCTTGAAACGGTTTTTCAAATCCAGATGCGGGTGTTTAACACCAATGATGTTGATCTAAGAGTGAAGGGAATCGAGGCTGAACTTGAAATCAACGGACAACCGTTTGCAACCGGTGTGTCCAACACGCCGGTTGAAATACCATCTTTCGGTACAGAACTTGTGACGGTTACGGTTTATTCCTCGGTTATCAAAATATTT
>JAFDDW010000568.1 GCA_019310665.1 Deltaproteobacteria bacterium | reverse complement strand
TCACATTCGAACAACAGTCCCCTTTATAATTAACTTTAACGCTCCAGATGAAAAATTCAACTCTTTTTTTTCGAATCGTAATCGGCAATTAATTGTTAGTGTTGCGCCCATCAGCGCCGGAGAATCAAAATTTAGCCGAAATTAACTCTTGTCTTGTTTCGAATAATTGGTGTAAGGGTGGAACTGGATCTGAGGCAGGCTTTCAGGAATATGGGCTAACTTGAGCCGGCGGTTCAAGCATGTCGGATTATTACCACCACCATTATCAAACCTACCACGAGAAAACATTTCTAAGGGATTCTCCGGATGGATAGCAGCGTAACATCATCATACTGGTCGGCCTCGCCGATGTGGTCCTGAAGGCCGTTTGCAATTCGATCGAGCAAATCGGCGGCAGAGGATGCCGGCGCTTCTAATATCGCTTCCAATCGATCCATGGTAAAAAACCCACCGTCTGAAGCACTGGCTTCAATCACGCCGTCGGTGTATCCCAGCAGAATGTCACCGGGATCCAGGCGGCTTTGCTGGATCTCAAAATTAATTTTCGGCTCGACGCCCACCGCCGGGCCGGTGGTGGCAAGACGCTCTTTTATGCCTCCGCCGGGGCCTATAATGAATATCGGTTCATGTCCCCCGTTAATATAGCTCAGCGAACCGGATTCCGGGTCCAGGACCCCGAAAAACAGGGTGGCAAACATGGCAAGATCGCCATGATTCAGGGCGATGTAATCGTTGGTAAGATTGATGGCCTTAAGCGCCGTGATATGGGTCGGATCAACGGATGGATTGTTGGCATAATCGTTCATATCATCGAGCAAAGCGTCACTGCAGGTTAGCGGCAGGCCGTCCAGGGAGGTTTGACCGGAAAATATACGGATCAGGCTGCGAAACAGCGCCATGAACAACGCTGCCCCCACACCTTTATCGCAGACGTCGGCGATCACAAAGCCAATGCTGCCACCAGGCAGCTGGAAGACATCGTAAAAATCACCGGCTACCTGACGGGCCGGTTTGAAGTAGGCCGCCGTTTCCCAGCCCGGCAGCTGCAACAGCTGGTCGGGCAAAAAATTGATCTGCATGTGCCGACCCTTTTCAAGCTCATTGTTGAGCTTCTGGGAATAGGCCTCAACCTGTTCAAAACTTACCTGCAGGGCTCCCTCGGCCTGCTTGCGTTCGTTAATAGCATCGGAAATCTGCCGATACATTTGCCGAAAGGCCCCGATCACCTCACCCAGTTCATCGTTGCGTTGAACCGTGGCGGAATAAAACTCAGGCGTCTGTTGATCACGGCTGAGGGCTTCCCCGGCCCGAACCAGGTCCTGTCTCAAATTCAAAATCGGATTAACCACGATCCAACGCAGGGTAAGCCAGGTACCCACCGTTACAACCAGCGAAATGATCACCACCAGGCCGGCAACCCGCAGAAAGAAGGCAAAAAGACTGTCATTGATAGATGTTGAATCATGGCGAAGAATCAAGCGATAATCTCTTTGAAGCTCCACCGGCGAACAGGCGATATCATAGCGGGATCCGTCCCGGTTCAACAAAAATGTCATGCCGGCCGGATTGACATTGGCAATCATCAATTCCGGCATTTCACCGAATTCACCGATTTTTCGACCATCAGCTCCGTAAAGCACGCCGCCGATAACGACCTTGTCGTTTTCAAGCTTTTTGATATGCTCAAAAAGTTCGTCATCCGATGCATCCGGAGCTACGATCTCCATGATTAAAGCCACCCGGGCGACTGAAATACTTTTGAGCTGAAAAAGAAGTTCTTTTTCGCGGTTCTTGTATGAGGGTATAAAAATCAGCGCTTCAATCAGAATAACGCTGAAAAAAACCCACAGTGCAATGCGCCGCGACAGCCGGGAAGCCGGGAACCGAAACAGTTCTTCTAAAGACATAAGTTTTCTCCTGGGTCGTCCGGAGGTAACCAAATTAGATGTTATTCGTTATTGGTTAAAAATGTCAGAAATGCCTGCATTTTTTTAATGTTGTCTGACCGTTAAGCGATGAGAGTAGTTATCAATTAGGCCCTTGTCAATTTTACCGACACTCCAGGTCATAAATCATCTAATGCCTTACCGCATTAATTTCAAAATTCCCGGGTACCGTATTCTTGGTATTATAGTTTATAAGTCGGCTAAATCAATATATTCATTACAATACAATCCATTTAAAAGGAAAATGACCTCCCATTTACCTCTTTCTTGACAATCATAAAGAACCATGGCCTAGTAGCCCATCAGCTAGATTTCACTAATATCAAGGCAAGACTAAATACATAGCAATAAGAATGATAGAATCCTTATTATCTGTCTTCTGATTTCTGTCATCTATAAAACGTTTGATCTTTAGCGGGGGTTGCCAATGTTTAAAAAACTGGCCGAAATACTTTTTGGTAAAGATAACTCCCATCCCTCATCGGACGGTTTTTTCTTAAATGTTCGCTGCAGCGAATGCGGGGACAAATTTCATCTGTTCATCCATAAATCCTGGGAACTGTCCCAGAATTTCGAAGAAGACGGCAGCGTCACCTATTTTTTTAAAAAAATGATTTTCGGGGTCGGCTGCCCCAATCGAATCCACGTGGAAATGCAGTTTGACAGCAATAAAAATCTGATATCTAGGCAGATCGAAAACGGTGAGTTTATTGAGGATTAATTAGAACCGCTATAGACTTTGGGATCGCAATTTGTTGGGACCTTTGCTCCTATAAAATAAGGAGGTGCCTCAATGGACATTACGCGGCGGTCTTTCATCAAAGGAACGCTCT
>JAFDDW010000025.1 GCA_019310665.1 Deltaproteobacteria bacterium | reverse complement strand
CGACAAAACAGCCTAATATGATTTCAAAGCACAAAAATATTTTACCTACTCCTGATATAGTTGTTTTTCAGGGCGGAGTAATTAGATGACCAACCCGCAACCAATTTTAGAGCTTACGGACGTACACACCTATTACGGCAATATCCATGCCTTAAAAGGGATTTCCTGCGCAATCCAGCAGGGAGAGATTGCCTGTTTGATCGGTGCCAACGGCGCCGGCAAGTCAACCACCCTGATGACGATTTTTGGGGTGGAACAGGCTTCCCGGGGAGAAATCCGATTTAAAGGAGATCCGATCCATCGCCTCAGGCCCGAGCAGGTGGCCGCCCGGGGTGTTTCTCAGGCTCCGGAAGGGCGCCAGATCTTTCCCAAGATGAGCTGCCGGGAAAACCTGGAAATGGGGGCTTTTTTACGCAAGGATAAAGACGAGATTGCCCGCGATCAGGAGAAGGTCTTCGAACTGTTTCCGGTTTTAAAAGACCGCATGCATCAGCTGGGCGGCACGTTAAGCGGCGGCGAGCAGCAGATGCTGGCCATCGGTCGCGCTTTGATGTCACGCCCGCAGTTATTGCTGCTGGATGAGCCCTCCCTGGGTCTGGCGCCCAAACTGGTGGAAAAAATATTTGAGACCATTCTGGAAATTAGCAAAAGCGGCGTCACCATCTTCCTGGTGGAACAAAACGCCCATATGGCCTTAACCATTTCCAATACCGGTTTTGTCATGGAAACCGGCCGCATCGTGTTAACGGACAAAGCCTCCGCCCTGCTTGAAAACGAACAGGTGAAAAAAGCGTATCTCGGAGAATGAATCGATTGCGGATTTGGGATTGCGGATTTTGGATTTTGTAAAGCGAAAGACAGCCGAAAGAAATCAAATCCTGAGACCAGAAGCTATAAAACAGATAGCAGAGAACAGAAATCAGGCCAGTCTTCGCCTCAGGGCTTGAACACAACAAGTCTCGCCTTCGCTGTCGGACTGTGACCCTCGCACCTCATACTCGCCGGTATTTAGCTTAACTTTTACCACCCCCAGGAGAAATACCATGTCTGAAATTGCCAAAACCCCCAAACCGCCATACTATGCCGTGATATTCACATCTCATAGAACTGAAGGTGACAACGGCTATAGTGAAATAGCCGAGAAAATTGTCACGCTTGCAGCACAGCAACCCGGGTTTTTAGGTGTAGAGTCAGCAAGGGAAAGCGTGGGCATTACCGTGTCATACTGGTCGGATTTAGAGTCTATTAGCTTGTGGAAGCAAAACAGCGAACATGTTTTGGCTCAGAAACAAGGCCGAAAAATCTGGTATAGGGAATTTAAAACACGAATATGCAAAGTTGAAAGGGATTACGGATTTTCCAAAACCTCAAAACGTTTATTGCATTAGCTCCGGAAGCGGGTAATGCTTTAGAGAAACTACGTATGCTATAAGAGATCTATTGCGTTGAGGTGATCCACGACTTTGCCGTAATATTTTTTTTCGGTTTTCGATTGGAAAAAGCCATTCATGTCCACTGGTTTTGAAATTCGATGACAGTTAAACTGGAAAAAGAAACCATACTGACTCAATTGCGGCTGCTATATAAGTAAAAGCTCTTTTTAGAGATGAAATAGTGGATGCATAACATCGTTGACGACTGGCGGGCTACTAATAGGCTGCGTCCCATACTTTCACGGCTTCCTAACTTTCCAGCTTTTCCCCCAGACATCAATTAAGTTCAAAAACGATTTTTAAAGCTTGATCAATTTCATTCATCTTTGAATGTGTTAATTTCCCACGAATTCTCACCAGCCTGTGACGGTGATCGATAGGGCGTGTTTGCAGGCAATCAGCTACCGATTTCTTTGCAAGACCATTCCCTCTGGAGGCATTGATTTCGACATTGGTTGCTATTTTCGCTTTCTTAGCACTCCAGGCGGTAACCGGAACAACCTGGATGACTGGAACTCTCTGGTTATACACGTCGTTGGTTACGATGATGCATGGCCTGATTTTTCCAGTCTCAGAACCAAGCGTCGGGTCAAGATTAACATCCAACACCATGCCCCTTTTCAGTGTTGTCATTCCGGCCACCCATCCAATGAAGTTTCAGTAAGCTCTTTCAGGTCATTATCTTCGGAATAAACTTCCGCGTATAAATCGGCTGACTGCTTTAGTTGCTCAAGTTCAAGGTTTTTTTTCAATTGATCGATAGCGGCTCTCAGCATGGTACTCTTATCCTTAAATCCGTAGTCTTTATATTTGCTTAAAAATCGGGTTTGTGATTCTTTAACGCTGAATTTCGCCTGTAACATATGACCCTCCTATCGGCACTAAAATAGGTATCTAAATTATAGGCCTATTATAGGTGCTTAGATTTAAGATGTCAATAACAACTGTTAAGTTGGCGTATGGGCATGGTATTTTATCCCGTGCAGCGAACTAAACTTCAAATCTTCAGATCTTCTATCTTTTCCCGCCTCAAACCTTCATCTTTCACCTTTTTCTTACGCTCTGCTCTTTGCTTAAATTTTCCGCCTTCCACATTCCGCATTTCGACTTCTCTTTTATTGCCTCCAACCTCAGACCTAATTCATTTTTTCGTTTGATTCAAAATACGTAGCCGTGGTCCCAATTCCCAAAGAAACTTATAAACTAATGTACGTCCCACACTTTCACACACTTTCACGCGGACGAGGCTTATTTAGAAGCCATGCTGGAAATCTTTTTCAAGGGCGTGCTGCCCCGTCAACCTGATCCAGATCCAATTTAGATTAAATCTGCTTCAAGGGTTGACATAAAAACATATTTATGTAAAATATGTAATTATGAGAACCACTGTGGATATACCGGACCGACTTCTAAGACGCGCCAAGGCGGCCGCCGCTCTGAAGGGGAAAAGTTTAAAGGCTTTTCTAACAAAAGCCGTAGTGCACGAGTTGGAACGCGATGCTGACGAGAAAATCGCTCGAAAAAGGGTTTCGCTTCCGCTTGTTCCGTCTAATCGTCCCGGCACATTGCAAATTGATGCGGATCACATAGCGCAGGTTTTAAGCCAGGAGGACCATCATGCACTTGGCGGACATTAACATTTGGCTCGCGCTAACCTTTGAGGTCCACGCCCATCACAGGACAGCAAAAGCATGGTTTGAAGGAACAGGACCAGACAGTTGCGCGTTTTGCCGGCTCACCCAGCAAGGATTCCTACGGCTTGCGACAAACCCTGCTGTTTTCAAGGATGAAGCCGTCACTATGGATTTAGCCTGGTCATGCTATGATGGACTGCTTGCGGACGAACGGGTTTACTTCTTGCGAGAACCTGAAGGAGTGGAGTTGGCCTGGAGAGAATACACCAAAAGCCGAAGATACTCCCACAGGCTGTGGAACGATGCATATTTAGCGGCATTTGCTCAGACAGCAGGCCTTGAGATCGTAACGTTTGACAAGGGTTTCAGGGAATACCAGGCAACCAATGTAACAATAGTGTCTTAATTCTTGTCAATCCGAAATCCCAAATCCGATATCGGTAGATCCTCTGTCATCTGTCCTCTATTTTCTGTCTGCTGTCATTGGTCACCAAAGGCGCTCGATACCGTAAGCCGAAAGGCGTTTGTCACGACTCAACAAAAGCATATTTTCGACCATCGCCTGAGCAATCAGCATGCGGTCAAAAGGATCTCTGTGATGAAATGGCAGTTTCGTCAATTCGGCGCAATGAGACATTTCAATCGGAAGCCATTGGACGGCATTAATCATCAATTCATTTTGAATCTTTTTTAACCATCCCCTTTTTAAGGATAACTTTCCCAGGCTGATTTTAATACAAATCTCCCACATACTGACGGCGCTGAAAAACAAACTGTTAGCGGGGTTTAAAAAGGTTTCACGAGCAGTTTCACTCAGCTGCTCGTCGCCGGTGATGGCCCAGAGAAACGCATGGGTGTCCAACAGCACGTTCATTCCATGTATTCCTTGAAATCATCGAGGGGCTCATCGAAACCATCACTCATGGATAAAATCAATCCCTTGGCGTTGCCGATTTTTCGATGGCTTCGAGCTTCCGGCAATACCTCCAGACGGACAATCGGCTTGTTGCCCCGGGCAATAATGACTTGTTTGCCGTTGACAGCTGCCTGGATCAATTTAGACAACTGGGTCTTGGCTTCATGAATATTTACCTGCAACGTATCCATATTCAACCTCTTTATTTAGAATATTTGATACTTAGCTAATATAGTTAGCTAAGTATCGAATGTCAAGCAAATTCAGGATCAAATTAGTTTGCTTCGCTCACAACCTGTCGAGAGCCTCAGGGTCTAACGACAGAGTCTAAAGACAAGGTCGTGCGATTGGAATAATGGAATGTTGGAATTGTGGAATGATGTTTAACCCTCACTGGCAAGTACCCTATACAACCTTGACAGACTTTTCTATTTTGGTCATACTCGCGCAAAATGAAGTAAAACCGTATAAAAAGGAAATCAGATATGCCCCAACGACTGGAGGCCCATGTATTTGACTTACCTGTTCAGGAATTGCGCCGCGGTTATCGCAGCGACATTTATTTCTGGCGCGAGAAGATCACCCTGGAAAACCACAACCTTCACCCGGAAGTCACCATGCAGGTGTTTCAAAAAAAAGATGCTGTGCTGTGCGGTGTTGACGAGGCGATAGCGGTTCTCAAACTGGCGGCCGGAAGGTATACCGATTACAATAAGGCCTATAAACTGTTCGATAAATTGATCGAGCACAAGAGCAAGGCGCGCAGACAATTTATCGGTAACCACAAAGCCTATTTAAAAGCTGTTGCACAAAAGATGGAAGTCTCCGCCCAATTGGACGAGATGTGGGAAAGCGGATTTGAACAGCTCGATGTCAAAGTCCTGCACGATGGCGATCGGATCTCCCCCTGGGAAACGGTGATGCACATCACCGGTGACGCCAGCCTGTTTGCCCATCTGGAAACCGTTTATCTGGGAATTCTGGCCCGCCGCACCAAAATTGCCAGCAACGTTCGCGGGGTGGTGGACGCTGCCAACGGCAAGATTGTTCTTTATTTTCCGGCACGCTTTGATCATTGGGCCGTGCAGGGAGGCGACGGATACGCCGCCCATATCGGCGGGGCTACCGGGGTTTCCACCGATGCCCAGGCCCAGTGGTGGGGTGCTAAAGCATCCGGCACGGTGCCCCATGCACTGATAGCAGCCGTCGGCGGGGACACCGTCAAAGCCATCAGCCTTTTCGGCGAAACCTACCCGGATGTTGATCTCGTGGCGCTGGTGGATTTTGACAATGACAGCGTTGGGACCTCTTTAAAATGCTGCGAGGCTCTGGGCGACAGGCTCTGGGGGGTCAGGCTGGACACTTCCAACACCTTGGTGGATAAGTCCATCATCCCGGTCATGCAAAATTTTAAGCCCGTAGGGGTCACTCCGCGGCTGGTGGAGATGACGCGACAGATGCTGGATAAACACGGCTACAGTCATGTAAAGATTATTGTGTCGGGAGGATTTAACCCGGACCGGATCGCCGAGTTTGAAAAACTGCAGGTACCCGTGGATGCCTACGGGGTCGGAAGCTACCTGATGCGCGGTGTCAATGCCTTTACGGCCGATGTGGTCCTCTTGGAGGGAAAGCCCTGCGCCAAAGTGGGCCGGGAGTATAAGCCTAATCTGCGGTTGGAATCGGTCAATTCACATAGCTCATAGCTAAAAATGACGGGATTGCGGAGGCAAGACTAAAAAGTTACGCGAAACCTGTAACCCGCACCTCGGAATGCGGAAGTGGGAATGCGGAATGCGGAAAATATGAAAATCAGACATTCAACCATTTCCTTTTCCGCATTCCGCATTCCGAATTCCACATTCATTGACCTTTGACACCAGGAACCTATTCAATCCAAAAAATTGAGCTTTAATTCAGTATAATTGCTACCCCCCTGGCCTTCATCTCCTCCAGGGCGCTTGCGGTGGTGTCGGGACTCACTCCGCGGCAAAGGTCAAGAATAAGATCAACCCGGTAGCCCGCCTTGATGGCATCCAGGACCGTGGCTTTAACGCAGTAATCGGTGGCCAGGCCATAAATCAGAACCTTTTTTATTCCGTCTTCCTGCAGCAGGTTGCCCAGCTCCGTTTTATGTCCGCCGTCATCGGCAAAGCCTGAATAAGAGTCAAATTTGGGACCCATACCTTTTTGAACCGTACGCGCTGGACCATCGGCCGTAATCAAAATCATCGCACCGGGGGTCTCCTGCACGCAGTGCGGCGGCCACATGACCTGCGGTCTTCCGCCAATCTCTTTGACCTGCAACGGTTCGGTGCCCGGATTGTTGGTAAAAAAACTGACGTGGTCCGCCGGGTGCCAGTCCTGGGTAAAATATAGCCGCAGGCCCTGCTGGAAGAAACGTTGAGTCGATCTTTGAACTGCACTGATGTACTGAGCATCCGACCCCGGAACCGCAAGAGATCCGGACTTCAGCTCAGTAAAATCGGCCTGAACATCAACAACGATAACACCCGTATTTTGATTGGATATAATTGCTTCTGCCATGGTCACCCTCCAATGGTTATTTACCAATAAAGATAAGTCCGAAGGTGGTGTTGTGAAGGTTTAAAAGGGTAGTGAGAATTGAACTGGGGTGTATTGGGTCCGGGAGGTTAAAAATAACCAAATTATATTGCTTAAATAATGTCCGAAATGTAACATTAAAATCGAATTGTTTCCGCCTTTTAATTCCGCATTCCGCATTCCGCATTCCAAATTCCGCATTCACTTCATATT
Source organism: Deltaproteobacteria bacterium (assembly GCA_019310665.1). Taxonomy (GTDB): domain Bacteria; phylum Desulfobacterota; class Desulfobacteria; order Desulfobacterales; family JAFDCJ01; genus JAFDCJ01. The sequence goes on along the minus strand of JAFDDW010000025.1, from coordinate 4,336 downwards.
CCCAGATAGGCTTTGCGGACCTCATCGTTGGCCAGAAGGTTGGCCGCTGTATCCGACATGCTCACCCGGCCGGTTTCCATGACGTATCCCCGATGGGCCACTTTTAACGCCATGTTGGCATTTTGTTCCACCAGAAAAATGGTGGTCTTGTTCTCGGTGTTGATTTTTTTGATAATCTCGAATATCTGCTTCACGATCAGCGGTGCCAGCCCCAGAGAGGGCTCATCCATCAAAAGCAGTCGGGGTTTAGCCATTAAAGCCCGGGAGATGGCCAGCATCTGCTGCTCGCCGCCGCTCAGGGTGCCGCCGGCCTGATTGCGCCGTTCCGCCAGGATCGGAAAAAGTTCGTAGATATATTCAATGTCGCGCTTAATTTCATCTTTATCTTTTCTTAAAAAAGCGCCCATATCCAGATTTTCCGCCACGGTCAGAAACGGAAATATGCGGCGGCCTTCCGGCACCTGGCAGATCCCTAAAGAAACGATATTGTTGGGTGCCATATCCTGAATCGGTTTTCCCATAAAAAGGATTTCACCGGATCTGGGCGGCACAATGCCGCAGATTGACATCAGGGTGGTGGATTTACCGGCGCCGTTTGCTCCGATCAGGGTAATAATCTCGCCTTCGGATATCTCTATGCTGACATCTTTCAGGGCCTGGATGTTGCCGTAAAACGTTTTTATGTTTTTAAGCTCAAGCATCCGCATCTTCTCCGAGGTAGGCTTTGATGACCGCAGGGTTGTTTTTTATCTCTTGCGGGGTGCCCTGGGCAATTTTTTTACCGTAATCGACCACATAGATACGATCTGATAAACTCATGACCAGCTTCATGTCATGCTCAATCAACAATATGGTAATGCCTTCCTGGTCGCGAATCCTGACGATCAATTCGTCAAGTTCCCTGGTTTCCAGCGGGTTCATGCCGGCCGCCGGTTCATCCAGGAGCAATAAAAACGGCTCGGTGGCCATGGCCCGTGCGATTTCAAGACGCCGCTGGGCACCGTAGGGAAGATTTTTGGCGAATTCATTGACAAATTCCGCCAGACCTATCTTCTCCAGGACCGCATAGCTGTCCTCGACGATTTTATTTTCTTCCTGGCGGGTGGCCTTGTTCTTGGCAATGGCGCCGATAATACCGGCCGACGTGCGGCAGTGACGGCCAATCATGACATTTTCGAGCACCGTCATGTTTTGAAACAACCGGATATTCTGAAAGGTTCGGGCCAGACCGGCTTCGGTGACATGATTCGGTTTTAAGCCGTTTAGTTTCTTCGTTTTCCGGTCAGGCCGCCGAATCAGCATCTCCCCTTCGGTGGGCGGGTATATGCCGGTCAGACAGTTGAAAAAGGTGGTTTTACCGGCACCATTGGGACCGATGAGGGCAACGATCTCCCTCTGGCCGATCTCCAGATCCAGGCGGTCCAGGGCCCGCAGTCCCCCAAAATCCATTGTTAATGCATTAACTTGCAGTATCGGTTCCATATCCTAAATTTAGGCCCTTATCGGGTTTGTTCTGACAACATGTTGCCAGAAACTGAAGGTTTCAGGTGTTCCGCCGGCGGAGCAGGAAGAGCAGGTGCTAAATACTGAAACCTGCTAGATTAGCTTTAAAGTATCCTGAAATCGGAACTTTTTTATAATAGAATGATTAACATCCTTAATTTTAGGCAATTTAGACACTTTAGGCATTTGCCACTTATGTCCTTGCTCCAACACGCCATTGATCTTTCAACTAGCTTAGCCCGGTGTACTAGCCTCAGCTTTGGGTTTATCCGGTGCCGTGCCTTTAAACTGATATATCCGGCGCTCCGGGCTGACGATCCCGCCGGGACGGAAGACCATCATCACAACCAGTACCGCTCCAAAAATCAGCAACCGATATTCGGAAAACGCCCGCAGATACTCCGGCAGCAGAATCAGGGTCAAAGCACCGAAGATTACGCCGATGACCGACCCCATACCCCCCAGAACTACCACACACAGGATGATGATGGATTCCCACAGCGTGAAACTGGCCGGATTGATAAAAGTGGTCTTGGCGGCAAACACCACCCCTGCCATGCCGGCCCAGGTAGCGCCCATGGCAAAGGCGCTCAGCTTGGTCCAGGTTTTGTCGATTCCCATGGCCTGGCAGGCCACTTCATCCTCCCGCAGAGCTATCCAGGCCCGGCCGATACGGGAATCCTGCAGACGTCGGACAACAAAAATCGTGACCAGCACCAGGAATATCATCACAAAATACAGATAAATGGTGGCCTGGTGCAGTGACATCTGGATCCCAAATAATCCCGGGCGGGGAATATTGGCAATGCCGCTGGGGCCAAACGAAAAATCATTCCAGTTTTCCAAAACCAGACGGATAATCTCTCCAAAGCCGAGGGTAACGATGGCCAGATAATCACCCTTTAAGCGCAGCACGGGAAATCCTAAAAGAATGCCGAAAATCAGGCCCATCCCGGCGCCGATTGGCAGCACCGTCCAAAAACCGAGTCCGAAATGGTAGTTCAAAAGCGCATAACTGTAAGCCCCCACCGCATAAAAGGCGACGTAACCCAGGTCCAGCAAGCCCGCCAGCCCGACCACGATATTCAACCCCAGACCGGTGATCACATAAATCAACGCCGTAATCATAATAGTGGTCTGGTAAAGCGAGAAGGTGAACGGAAAGACCAGGACAAAAACGCATATAGCAATCAAGGCCGGAATATAAAAGCGCGGTTCACGGGCGATTCTCCGGTTCCAGGGAATGCTGTCGACTTCACCGAGATCAGCCTTTTTTTGACCGAGTTCCTTGCGTTCCAGTAAATAGCGCCAGAGGAAGGAGAGAAAAAAACTGCCGATGCCAATCATAAACATCCGTTCCCAGCGCCACTCCACAATATTTTGAACGGTGTTGACCCGTATCACCATAATCGGGAAGGTCAAAAACATAAACCAGAGGGATGTTAAGAAGGATTTTTTTATCTCTTCAAAGCCGAACACGGGAATTCCTTCGGAGTTATTTCATGGTTAATGGTTATTTGTTATCAGATATCGAAACATCATCAATTTGGAGCCCATAACGAATATCGAATAACGGTTAGACCTTTGATATGTCCGACCGTCCCAGGATTCCCGCCGGCCTGAAGATCAGGATTACGACCAGAATGATAAATGCGAACACATCTTCATAATCACTGGAAACAAATCCGGTGAAAAAGGCCTCGGCACATCCTAAAACCAAGCTTCCCAGAACCGCCCCCGGCATACTGCCGATACCCCCGAGAACGGCAGCCACAAAAGCCTTGATACCGGCAATAAAACCGATATAAAAATTGATCTGGCCGACATGGGAGGCAATCAAAACACCCCCGAGGGCGGCGGTTGCAGAACCCACGATAAAGGTAATCGAAATCACCCGGTTGACATCCACCCCCACCAGCATTGCCATTTCCCGGTCCTGGGAAGTTGCCCGCATGGCTTTTCCGACCCGGGTGAATTTAATCATAAAGGTCAGCAGTACCATAACTATTGCTGTGGTCAGAATAATAGCGATTTCCGGGGTGGTGATAAGATGGGCGATGGGCTCCAGGATTTCAAGATCCGGAATGAGGCTGGGAAAGGGCATAAAATCCGAGGTCTGGGCCAACAGGACATAGTTCTGCAAAAATAATGACATACCGATGGCGCTGATTAAGGCCGACAGACGCGGTGCATGACGCAGCGGTTTATAGGCCACTTTCTCCAGCGTATACCCGTAGGCCATTGAATACACAACGGCAACGACCGAAGCGATGAAAAGGATGGCAATCTCGTTCCACCCCAGCATGGTAAGAATGCTGGCGACGATCAGGGCGGTGAAGGCCCCGATCATGTAAACTTCACCGTGGGCAAAATTGATCAGCTGAATGATGCCGTACACCATGGTGTACCCCAGGGCAATCAGGGCATAAATGCTCCCCCGGGTCAGACCGCTTAACAAGAGCTCAAAGAAATATTCCATTTAATTCTATACCACTCCCGGTAAGAGACCTTTGCAAAAGTCTCAACGAATTTTATGGGGTAAATATAAATCAGGGGTCAGGCCCCTCGAAAGGACTTGCCCCTGATCTTTTTTCGAAACTTCAGTTACTTCAGTTCGACATAGACGCCGTTTTGGACCTGGTACATCGAGAAGCCGACGCCGGTGGCATCACCGCGTTTGTCAAAATGGATGTTGCCAAGAGGGGTGGCCACATCTTTGGTTCTCAGGGCCTTGACCACGGCATCATAATCCGTGGAACCGGCCTGCTCGATGGCATTTAACAACGCCAGGGTTGCGGCATAGGAGAAAAAAAAAAATGCACCCGGATCAGAA
>JAFDDW010000567.1 GCA_019310665.1 Deltaproteobacteria bacterium | reverse complement strand
TATGAATTGTCATGTTCAAATACTTCTTGATGACCGTTGGAAAACAGCTGCGGTTTTCGAGCCCGACCCCAGGAAACTCGACAAAGGCATTGCCGGAAGCGGTCGACTGCAATACGATATCGACTATGCGGTCACCTACCTGGGCAACAGGGCAGCAGAACTTATACCCGGGCTTACCGTTGGCTTTGAATTGTTCCGTTTTGAGCAATGGCCTCCATTCCTGGTCGATCTGCTGCCGGGGGGCGCCGGCCGGCGTGCCTGGCTCAGGCGAATGCAGGCTGAAAATGACGGCCCGCAGATGGATTGGCACCTGCTCACCAAGGGAGCCGGCGCCCCGCCGGGCAATTTGCGGATCGCTGAGGCCGTTCTTGCTCCCCCCCCTGACCATTTCAAGCTCGGATTTCCCCGCAGGGATATCATCGAACAGCGGGAACGTTTTCTAGACTACGCCGAAGAACGCGGTGCCCATGTGGCGGGGGCTTCCAGCGTACAGGGTGAAGCACCAAAATATCTGCTCGCAGAGGATCATGCCGGGATGTTTCATGCCGAGGGAGCGCTGTCCGACGAAAAGATCAAAAAGTTCTGGCTGGTTAAATTCCCTTGTGGCAGTCGCACCGACGAACGCAATCAACAGGTCCTGCGCAATGAAGCCCCCTACCTGGAAGTTGCCAGAAAGTTTGGCATTCGCACCGGAGAGCCTCTGGGTTATGAAGACGACGTGCTGTTTGTGCCGCGTTTTGACCGCAAGGTCTCCGATGGTCGCGTTGAGCGTTTGGGCATGCACAGCCTGTATGCCGTGGCCAACATACCGGGATACGGCGCGGCGGTTCGTCACGATACCTACTGCCTTGCTCTGGCGAAAGTCATCGCTGATCCCGTCCAACAATTGCGAGAGTATATACGTCGCGACATCCTGAATTTGGCCTTGCGCAATACCGACAATCATGGGCGCAATACGGCCGTCCTGAGAACGAACGGTCAAGTCAGACTGTCACCGCTTTTTGACTTTGCCCCCATGTTCCTGGACCCTGTGGGCATCGGCCGTGTCAGCCGATGGGAAGATGAACGGCCAGGAAACCAGCCTGAATGGGCGGCCATTTGTGAAAAGCTCAAGAACCTCATGGCCCCCATTGAGACCAGGGCATGGCTTGCCGACCTGGGTGAGGATGTCAAACAACTTCCCGAGACCATGCAGGATTGCCATGTCGATGATGACATCATTCAAAGACTCGCTGGCTGGATCGATGAAGTCGCCGCAGGATTGGTCAAGACACGGCCGAGGACATGGACATAGGAGAACTCGATGAAACGACCCCCTGCAGAAGAGATGGCCCGGATGAAAGAGGAGCTTTATCGCGACCTCGCCCAAGGCGATATAGGTATTCGGGAAGCGACTCGTCGGATGCGCAAAATCCTGGGCATGAATCAAAAGGAATATGCCCAAAAAGTTGCCGGCATCTCACCCCGGATACTTTCCGAGTTCGAGAACGGTTCGGGGAACCCGACCTTGGCCACACTGGAGAAAATCGCCTTGCCGTTCGGGCTGAAGGTCACCTTCCTTCCTCCTGAGTCATGGCGGATGCATGCACAAAAGGAATAGGATTGGAGAGATCAAGAGGCACAGAGGATTGATGCACTCAATGGAGATTCTTAATAAAGAATTTCGTTTTCCACTGATGATTGAAGTCAATTTGTTATTGTACAATTCACATGTCAATGTTATTGATAGGTCCATCGCTTGCAAGATTCCCCCAAAACATATCTGTGCAGTCTTTGTTTAAAAGTACGCCAATCATGGCTATTACTTGATAAGCAAATATACATCACTGGGCAGGGAAATGCTGAGTAGACTCTTTAGTATTAAATTTGAGAGGCACATTATGTCCCGATGGCTGTCAAAGAGTCTCAGAAAAGAGCCCCTCTCGTCTCAATCCGGATCGACTCCAAAGCTAAACATTTTAGTAGTTTTAGCCTGCGTTTTTATCGCCTTGGTAATCATACTGGCATGGTTCTCTCTTAACCGGGTGCAGGAAAAAATAAAAGCGGACGTTGGAGAAGCCCTCGAGATCGTTCTTCAAACGACTCATGAATCGCTGAACCTTTGGGTAGAAAGCGGAAAATTTCAACTTAGCCAGCTGGCCGACGAACCTCGATTGGTGTCTCTGGCCGAACGCCAGGTAGAGGTGGCTCGAAGCCGCAAAGATTTATCAGAAAGTGGGGTTTTATTCGAATTACGTGAATTTTTTCTGCAAAATAAAGACCGCTTTGGACAGGCCGGATTTTTTATTATTTCCCCTGATTTTGTCAATATCGCATCCATGAGTGATAAAAACATAGGGTCTAAGAATCGTATTGCCTCTCAAGCCCTGGATCTTCTCAACCGAGCATTTGCAGGTGAGACTGTATTGGTCCCTCCCATGTGGTCCGATGTGGAATTAATTTCATCTTCCGGCAATAAGGTGGATACCCTGCCGGCCATGTTCTTCGTTGCACCGATTAAAGATGATCAGGGTCAAATCATCGCAACGGTCGCACGACAGATCGACCCGGCACAGGATTTTACACGACTCATTCAACTGGGACGGATCGGGAAAACCGGAGAGACCTATGCTTTTAGCAAATATGCCAAGTTGCTCTCCGAAAGCCGTTTTGATGAAGATTTACGCAAAATCGGTCTGATCGATGAGGGCCAAAGGGGTATTTTATCCATCAGTATACGTGATCCGGGCGGCAACATGGTTGCCGGCTTTTCTCCTTTGGTTCCCGGATACCAACAGCCTCT
>JAFDDW010000566.1 GCA_019310665.1 Deltaproteobacteria bacterium | reverse complement strand
AAAGGGAAACCCGGCGATTTATACCGCCTGGAAGGCGACGCCATTCCCGAAAGGATCCGGGCCAAAAATTCTTTGCATCAGGTTGATTTTTTAGAAGCTTTAACCCTGTGCCAAGCCCTCGATCATGTGCCCGAAACCGTGATCATCGGGGTGGAACCCCAGGATATCGAAACCAGGAGCCTGGATTTGACCCCCTCCATCCAGGCCCAAGTCGAACCGGTAATCGAAATGGTTCTGGCCGAACTTGAGCGTTTGGGCGTATCCTACAAGAAAGGAAAATCGGATAATGTGTCTTGCAATTCCCTCCAAAATAACCCGCATTGAAAATAATATGGCCACCATTGATGTTGATGGCGTTCGACGGGAAGCCAGCCTCTTGCTGCTGGAAGACGCCGGGGTCGGCGATTATGTCATTGTTCACGCCGGCTTTGCCATTCACAAGATTGATGAGGCTGGGGCCCTGGAAACGCTGAAGTTTTTAAAAGAGGCCGCTGCATTTGTCGAAGGAGGGGGAGATCCAAACTAGTGTTGCCAAACGGTTGAAAGTGAATGGTATTGTTCAGGGGGTCGGCTTTCGGCCTTTTGTATTTCAGCTCGCCGACCAATATGGCCTGAAGGGGGAGGTGGCCAACACCTCTTCCGGCGTCTCCATCCACATCGAAGGACCCCCGGAGCACATTGCTTCTTTTGAGAAGGACCTCTCCGAAAAAAGCCCGCCCCTGGCCTGCATCGTCGAAATTTCCAGCCAAAGGTCAGCCGTCAAAAATCACGCTGAGTTTGCCATTGTCAAAAGTAAAGGCCAATCTGAAATGTCCACTTTGATCTCACCGGATGTTTCGGTTTGTGACGACTGCTTAAGCGAGATGTTGGACCCCGATGACCGCCGCTTTCGTTATCCGTTTATCAATTGCACCAACTGCGGACCCCGCTATACCATTATTGACGACATCCCTTACGATCGGCCCAAAACATCGATGCGGCATTTTAAGATGTGCCCGCGCTGCCAGGCCGAATACGATGATCCGACCAACCGCCGCTTTCACGCTCAGCCCAACGCCTGCGCGGATTGCGGTCCCCATGTCGGTCTATATGACAACCGCCAAAACGAGATCAATCAACATCAGGATGCCGTTAAAAAAGCGGCAGTGCTGTTGCAAAAGGGCTATGTTCTGGCGATCAAAGGTTTGGGCGGTTTCCATCTGGCGGCAGATGCCGCCAACACCGATGCGGTCAGGCGATTACGGAACCGTAAACTGCGCCAGGAAAAACCCTTGGCCATCATGTCATATGATCTTGAGGCCATCCGGCAATATGCCCGGGTGGGGCCTGAAGAAGAAAAATTGCTGACCTCCATTCAGCGCCCGATCGTGTTGTTGAGAAAAAAGAACCCCAACACCATTTCAGAGGAAGTTGCGCCTAAAAACAAATATTTCGGGACGATGCTCCCTTATACGCCCTTGCATTACCTGTTGCTGCAACATGGATTTGACGCCCTGGTGATGACCAGCGGCAATCTGAGTGAAGAGCCCATTGCCATCGACAACGACGACGCCTTCAACCGGCTGGCGGATATCGCCGATTATTTTCTGATCCACAATCGGGAAATTTATTTGCGCAGTGATGATTCCATCGTCCGGCAGGTTGCCGGGGCCCGGCGATTTTTGCGTCGTTCGAGGGGTTTTGTACCCATTCCCATTTTTTTAAGATACAAGGTACCTCCGGTCCTGGCCTGTGGCGCCGAGCTTAAAAATACGATTTGCGTTACCAAAAAGGATCAGGCATTTATAAGCCAACACATCGGAGATCTTGAAAACCTGCCGACCTATGAATTTTTAAAGCTGACCATTGCCCATTTGAAGCGTATTCTTGTTATCAACCCTGAAATAATCGCCCATGACCTGCATCCGGACTATTTAAGCACCCGGTACGCAATGGATTTGCCGGCCGGTCATAAAATCCAGGTTCAGCATCACCATGCCCATATTGTCAGCTGCATGGCCGAGCACAAACTGGAGGGAACCGTGTTAGGATTGTCCTTTGACGGCACGGGTTATGGAACCGACGGGACTGTCTGGGGCGGAGAAATCCTGATTGTCCGCGAACACGATTTTGAGCGTGCCGGGCATCTGGCCTATGTTCCCATGCCCGGAAGCACCGCGGCCATCAAGGAGCCCTGGCGCATGGCGGTGAGCTATCTGCAGGGCGCCTACGGCAACGACTTTCGCAATTTAAATCTTCCTGCCATGGCAGCCATTGAAAATGAAAAGCTGACCATCATCAGTGAGATGATTTCCAAAGGCATAAACGCACCGTTGACGTCGAGTCTGGGCCGTTTGTTTGATGGTGTGGCGGCTATCTGCGGGATACACCAGCGGGTGAATTTTGAGGGACAGGCAGCCATGGCGCTGGAAATGGCGGCAAGCGGTGATTCTGACAGCGTCTACGAATATGAATGGGATGCCGACGGTGCCTATCGGATTTTAACCGAACCGATCATTCGGGGTGTGGTCGACGATGTGGCCTGCGGAATACCGGTTGGTGAAATCAGTTCCCGGTTTCACCGGACCTTGATTTGTTTGTTTACTGATTTGTGCGTCCTTATCGGAAAGAAGCGGGAATTGGATCGGGTCGTTTTAAGCGGCGGTGTTTTTCAGAATTCGATTTTGTTGACCGGCCTGACCCGGGCGCTGGAAGAAAGAAATTTTCAGGTTTTCAGCCATCAGCAGGTTCCTACCAATGATGGAGGGATAGCGCTGGGGCAGGCGGTGGTGGCGGCTGCCAT
>JAFDDW010000565.1 GCA_019310665.1 Deltaproteobacteria bacterium | reverse complement strand
CATGAAACAAAACGGTCATACGGTGCTTGTGGAAAAAGAAGCCGGCAAGGGCAGCGGGTTTAATAACAAGGCCTATGCGGATGCCGGCGCTGAGATCGTTGAAACTCCTAAGGAGATTTTTAAGGGATCTAAAATGGTGATGCATGTCAAAGAACCGTTACCGGCCGAATATGATCTCATCCGCAAAGACCAGATAATATTTACCTATCTCCATCTGGCGGCGGCGGAAGAGCTGACCAAGGTCCTCATAAAAAGCGGATCTATCAGCATTGCCTATGAGACCATTCAAAAAGACGACAGATCGCTGCCGCTGCTCACTCCCATGAGTGAGGTGGCCGGCCGGATGGCCATCCAGCAGGGCGCCAAGTATCTGGAAATGGCCCAGGGCGGGCATGGCATTTTGCTGGGCGGTGTGCCCGGCGTCGATCCGGGAACGGTCGTTATTATCGGTGGTGGCATCGTGGGGATCAATGCCGCCAAAATGGCCTGCGGTCTGGGTGCCAAGGTCTACATTCTCGATATGAATCTGGAACGGTTGCGTTACCTGAGTGATGTGATGCCCAGCAATTGCTTTTTGCTCATGTCAAAACCATCGACCGTCCGCAGGCTCATCAAGGAGGCCGACGTGGTCGTCGGCGCAGTCCTGATCCCCGGGGCCAAAGCGCCCAAGCTGTTGACCCGTCAGATGCTAAAAACGATGAAGAAAGGGGCGGTGCTGGTGGATGTGGCCATTGATCAGGGCGGTTGTTTTGAAACCTCCAAGGCGACAACCCATGGTAAGCCGATCTACAAGGTTGAAGGCGTGGTGCACTATTGTGTGGCCAACATGCCGGGGGCGGTACCCAAGACATCTACCCTGGCCTTGACAAACGCCACACTGCCCTATGCGGTGGAAATTGCCAATAAAGGCTGGAAAAAAGCGATGAAACAAAACCCTGAAATCAAGCTGGGCGCCAACATCGTAAAAGGCAAGGTTACCTACCAAGGGGTCGCAGATGCGTTCGGACTTAAGTGTACACCCATTGAGAGGTTATTGAAATAGCTCAACGCGAGGAATAATTCTATACGCTTTAGGTGTCAGGTGTCCCTCCTTCGCCCTTCGGGCTACGGAGGGGCAGACAGGATTAGGGAGTAAGAAACGCAATAGTAGCCAATTGAAGCCTGTCATGTGACAATTAAGAAATGCACATACTTTTTATTTAAATTTTGAAAAAATATCAAAGGAGAGAAAAATGAAAAAAGATCTCAAAGACTGGATCGTTCCCTGGCTGTATACGTCCAGGGAGTACAACGTCGGTATTCTGGATGAGGCCATGGCCAACCCTGGTACTGCCCGCCTGATGCTCAATGAAAACCCCATCCCGCCGTCGGAAAAAGTCATCGAGGCGGTAGCGGATTCACTGCGACACGGCAACTGGTACCCGGACAGTTTTTTACGGTTGAGGACTAAAATCGGTAAAATGTATGGACTGGGCCCGAACAATGTTGCCCTGGCCAACGGATCTTCGGACACCATCGACGCCATGATGCGCTTGTTTCTGCAACCCGGAGATGAGTTTATGCTGTCCACCCCGACCTTTGAGCTGTTTCCGCCCCGGGCCGAGCTTTGCAATGCCAAGGTCGTTCAAGTTCCGGTCAGGGAAGATAACCTGAATTACGATGTGGATGGGATGCTCAATGCCATCAATGAGCGGACGAAACTGATCCTGATCATCAACCCCAACAATCCCACCGGCGTCTTTATCGATGATGCGGATCTTGATCGGTTTTGCGAGACAGGAGTGCCCATTTGCGTGGATGAAGCCTACCTGGACTACAATCCGGACCGGCCATCGAAAGTAGATCTGATCAGAAAATATCCCCAGGTGTTTTTATCGGTGACCTTTTCCAAAGCATATGGATTTTGCGGTATCCGATTCGGGTTTGTTCTGGGTACCGAAGAGATGATAGCGGCTTTCAACCGGATGTTTCTGCCCTGGAACGTGAGCCGGATGGCGGCGGCCGCCGCCGAAGCCACCATCGATAATCCGGATGAGGTCAAAGCGAAGGTCGAGCACAACAATAAATGGATGGTCGTTTTTACGGAAGAGCTTAAAAATCTGGGGCTTAAACCGTTTCCGGCCAATGGCAATTACATGCTGATCGACGGCACCATGACCGGCAAAACCACCGCCGAGATCCTCAAGGCCGCCCTTGACGAAAATATCTATCTGAAAAAGATCGGTGAAATTCACGGCAAGACCGGCTATTTCCGGGTGACGCCCGGCCAGGATGAGGAAAACGAAAGGTTTATAAAATTTATCAGAGCCTATTTCGGATAGAAGCCAATTTAGGAATTTCAAAATGAAAATCTATGTGTGTGTCAAACACGTCCCTGACACGGCGGCCAAGATAACAGTGGTCGGCGGCACCGGTTTTGCGGAAACATGCAAATTTATCGTCAATCCTTATGATGAGTACGGCGTGGAAGAGGCAGTTCAACTGGCCAAACAGGCCGCATCAGGAGAGGTGGTGGTCGTCACCGTCGGCAAAGAGTCCGCCCTTATAACGATGCGTGCGGCCCTTGCCCTGGGGGCTGATCGTGGAATTCTGGTCAAAACCGACGCCCAGTTTCTGGATAGTGCTCTCACCAGCCAGGCACTTAAAAAAGCCATTGAGCAAGACGGCGCGCCGGACCTGATTTTTTGCGGCAAGCAGTCGATCGACAGCGAAGGGATGCAGACACCCTTTCGGCTGGCAAAGGCCTTTGATATGCCGGTGGTCACGGATGTTGTCGGTCTTGAA
>JAFDDW010000564.1 GCA_019310665.1 Deltaproteobacteria bacterium | reverse complement strand
GGTCCACCACTTTTCGAGCGCATCCCAAAAGCTAATCCCTTTTTCTTTCAACTTAAATCCGCCGGTCACCAGCAGGCTCAGTTGTGCCGCTCTGACACCGAATACAGCGTGTACCCGTATCTGATTGGTCTTGCCGGCAGGTATCCACATTGTCTCGGGAGACATTGCCCGATTAAGATCAAACTCCTCAAGGGCAACTGAAAAGCTGAAGCCGTCTAACATAACCGGATAATTGTTGGGATTTGTGATTTCAAAAATAAAGGCGTAGTCCAATGGTGCGCCGTTATTGCCGGCCTTGCCTTTGGTGGGCTTCACCTTGGCACCGTAAAACCACCAGCCGAAATAATGCTCCAGTTCCACATGGCTCAGCGTAACCGTCGGGCTCTTGAAATTACTATCACTCGGTTTCTGCATGGCTGCGCAACCGGTCATCAGAAAGGCAATAACCAGGACACTCAAACAAATTCGTAATATTGCATTTTTTTGCATTTCTCCCCCTCATTCCATTTAAGGGTTTAGGTAAGCCATCTTTTTCTTCGCTTATAATGCTTGACATCGCGAAAACTTTTTCGACCCCCAAAATCGGTCATGCCCAGGTAGAAATCCTTGATGTCCGGATTCTCCCGCAGCTTCTCAGCGGTGTCATCCATGACAATGCGCCCGTTTTCCATCACATAGGCATGGGGTGCAACATTGAGGGCAAGTTTGGCATTCTGTTCCACCAGAAGTATCGAGATCTTCTCTTCCTTGTTGAGCAGGGTAATAATATTGAAAATCTCATGGATCAAAAGAGGCGCCAGTCCCATGGAGGGCTCATCCAGCAGAATCAGCTTGGGACTTGTCATCAAGGCACGTCCCACAACCGTCATCTGCTGTTCGCCGCCGCTGATAAATCCGGCGGTTTCATTGCGCTTTTCTTTTAATCGCGGAAAGTAGTGATACACCATGTCCAGTCCATCCTTGATCGACCGGCCGTACTTTCTCATGTGAGCGCCCACTTTCAGGTTCTGCTCGACGGTGAGGTGCTCAAACACCCTACGTCCTTCAATGACCTGAACGATGCCCAATTTCGCGATCTTTTCAGCGCCCTTTTTTTCAATGCGCTCGCCCATGAACTCAATCGACCCGTCGGTAACCTCTCCGTCTTCATGTTTCAACAGACCGGAGATTGCTTTTAAGGTCGTGCTCTTACCGGCCCCATTGGCTCCTAGAAGCGCCACAACACCGCCTTCCGGAACCTGAATAGAGACACCTTTGATCACCAGAATGACCTCGTGATACTTAACCTCAATATTGTTGATCTTTAAGATCATATTATCGTTTGACAACGCTTTCTGACCTCCTTTGAGGGACATTCAATTGACGACTTTCAATCGACAATTTAATCTTGAATAAAAAAATTTCCTATCCTTCAGTTGTCCATCGTCAATAGTCAATCCATGGTTACCAGCCAATCCATTTATTCGCCCATTTGTCGGGATACATCTTTTTCAAATCAACCTCGGTAAATTTAATAAATTTACCGCCCTTAACTTTATAAACGGGGACCAAACTCATCGGCCTATGATCTGTGGCCGTATATGTAACCGGCGACATGCCCAGACCAATCTCATAATTGTTCATGGTTTCAAAACCCTTTCTAAGAATGCCTTCGCCGGTCAGATCGCCGGCTTTGTCCGCACGCCTCATGGCTTCGGCCATCCCCAGAGCACTGGCCCAAGCCTGCAGGGTATGGATGGTACGCTTTTCAGCGGGAACACCGGGATTGTATCTTTTGGCATACTCCATTACCTTATCCATCAATTTAACATCCTGTCCGAAAAAAGCCCAAGGTGCACATCCGTATGCGCCTTCGGCTGCCACCCCGGCAATTTTGACAAGGTTTTCATCAAAACCCCAATTCTGGATCAGGTGATCGGCGCCCAATTTCAATGCGTAAGCATCACGCAAGGTTGCCGCTACTGACATAACCGTATTGGAGTGATAGACCACATCCGGCTTAAACTTCTTGAGGCCCAGAATCTGGCTCTTGGTATCAATGGCAAAAAGCGTCACGTTTTGATCCGGACCGACATCGAAACCAAGTATTTTGGCCTGATCCTTTCCGGCCGGAACGGATGCATTGGCAAACGGAACGGCTACATGATAGGCGAAAGCAAGCCGCGGTTTACGTTTTCCAAAATCTTGATGCTTTTTCCAGACCTTATCATACCACGCCTGGATGAGACCCCGCGCCTGGGTGGAGTAGTCCGGCGCGAAAAATAGGTTATACGGGGTTTTTCCCGGATTGCCCAGGTGACCTGAATACGATGCGGATACATAAGGCATCTTGTCTCTGGCAACCGTCGGCGCCAGGGCCTCAGTATCTCCTGTTCCCCAACCGAGCACCGCAACGGCCTTTAAGCGTTTAAACAGGTTATACTTGGTCAGGGCTTCGGGAATTCGATAGCCGTAATCAAACTGATACAGCTTAATTTTTTTGCCGTTGATCCCGCCCGTATCATTAATGTAATGAATGGCTTCACCGATGCCCAGGGCATAGTCCTTGCCCACGTCTGAAGTGGCTCCCGTCATGTCATTCAGGGATCCAAGTTTGATGATGTCCGCAGCGCCCGCCATGGAATAAAATCCGGCGAGAATGAACATCGCTAACAAAATTACAAATAATTTTGACTTCATATTTTCCCCCTTTTGTTAAAAAGTAGGCTTGGGTTAATACCAGTTTTAACTTCTGAAATTCATCACCTCCTTTTTTAGTAAGAAAATGGCCACAGATTAAAATAGT
>JAFDDW010000563.1 GCA_019310665.1 Deltaproteobacteria bacterium | reverse complement strand
TTGGCCGGTGAGCGCCGAAATGAAAAAAATTAAAAATCCGGCGCTTACACAGCTGGTCACAAACTTTAGTGCCACCACCACGTCTCGATTCAAGATGGGCATAATTCCGTGTTCCTTTCCAAACCGCTGCTAATTTCGGGAGATTCAAATATAAATATAAATTATTTATATTACAACACAATTGCAATCAAATGTAAGGGAAATATCAAAATTTGGTTTTTGGTGCTTGGAATTTTCATGATTTTTACTATGCAAGTAACTTTTGCGTATTCAGTCAATTACCTGTTTAAATGACGTAGCCCTGCGCAATCATCCTGCCGGATCCGCCGCCTTGCGGTCCCTCAGGTTCTGATGGATTTGCTTAAGATCGTTGGTAGCTCCCATGTTTGCTTTAACCCATTCGGGAGAACGCTCATATTTTTTGGCCAGCGACTGTATAGCATCTTTGTAACTTTTGTGTTTTGAATTCTTGCCGGTCCAGTACGGAAATGGCCTCCTTGGATTATAAAAAACAATTTCGGCGGTTTTAATGGCTGCAGGTTGAGCAACAGGCACACTCTGATTTGATTGCGGATTTGCCAGGTTGGTGTGGATTTGTGCCAGATCATTGCTGTCACCCATATGGGCCTGAACCCACTGCGGTGTGGATTTATATTTTTTTGCCAGCGCCTGAATTGCTTTCTTGTAGCTTTTATGTTTGGAATTTATGCCCGTCCAGTATTGGGCGGGCCTTCTGGGGTCATAGAAAACCGGGCCGGTGCTCTTGGACCGCGGAGATTTAATTTTTTTTTCGGCACTCGCTTTGGGGGTGGTATGACCGACCTGAGGCTTTTTATCAGCCGGGGGTGCCTTTTTTTTCTGGATTGTCGATACTATTCTCAGCACATCATTTTTTTGATAGCTGATTATCCATCCGCCGTACTCGCATTTTATTTCGCCATCCTCCTCCCAGGCCTTCCCCTGACATATCGTTTTCATGCCATCTTTAAAATAGATGATATCAGCCCTGGCTGGCAATACGATGAGGCCTGCAAACAGGCATGCCGTAACGAATACTTTCACCTTTGGCTATTCCTATCTTCTAGAGCGTTTGTCAGAATAACGTTCCGATAGCGGTGGTCTGTTGGGTCTTCTCCGGTTTGTCGATAACGTCCAATATGGGCTGATCCAAACGCTCTAATAATTTTTTTTCATTTTTACAGACATGGTTGTTGAACCAGCGTGCTTTGATCGTTAACCAGATGCGCTCTATGGGGTTGAACTCGGGCCAATAGGGCGGCAAATACATCGGTTGCCAGTTGTGCCAATCGGTTACCAACGGAGCATTGCAGAAGTTTTCTGTCGACACCGGCCAAGAGCATTTGCATGGCGCTACAGCGTGTAGCTGTTTCATTAGAGCCCAGCCAGCAAACTTGCTTGAGTTCTTCGATGGTCGCATTTTACGGATGGGCCATGAGTAAAGCCCGTGCCATTGATTGAAAAATAGCACATTGTTGCGCAAAAGGCTAGATTTTTTTTAATAAAAAAAATAATATAGCGGTTGTCATGTTTGTAATAAATTCAGACTGTTACAGATGATCTTTTCTCCTGTTAGCAAATCTGGCAAACGGAACATATTTATGACAACCGCTATAATGGCTATATGTGTTTGGGATTGAAAATAGTTCTGTGAGGTCGTTGCCGGTTTAGCGGATACTGCAGGTGCTTGAATCGTATGACGAGAAATAACACTTATGCAGAGGCCGTCGTTGATTTTTGACAGTGTCGACAATTTTAACATCCTGTATTTTATTCCGGTTGCGGCTGTTCTTCCGGCAAAGGGGTGTTTTTAAGTATAGCTGCAACGACGCGCAATATTTCTTCGCGATCGATGGGCTTGGTGAGCGTGCAGGAAGCCCCCAGTTTTTTTGCGCCCTTAAGATAACCGTCAGGTTTGTTAAGACCGCCTCCGGACATCGCTATAATCTTTACTTCCGGAAACTCTTTTTTCAAATCGATAATCATCCCGATGCCGTCTTTGTTCGGCATTATCAGGTCAGTGATGATCAAATCAGCCGGATTTTGGCGGTAGACGCTGATTCCCTCGACACCATCCGACGCTTCAACAACTTCATATCCATCACGTTCCAGCATGAGTTTGAGCATAGAACGAATTTGGGGTTCGTCGTCTATGATGAGAATACGTGCCATAACCTGTATTTCCTTTCCCGTCTATAAAAAATACACCAACATCAACTTTCAATTAAATCATAACTTTCCGTGTCTTTCAACATTAAAAACAATGACTTATTTTTTCAAAAATATCAAATCATTGTTTGACACTTGGCGGGATATATGTTCAAGTTATGAACGGTCAGTGCGTGAACACTTTGATTTCTATATAAATTCATATATTTATTAGCCTCTGATGATTTATAAAAACGCCTTTTGTAATTCACCAGGCGGAGCTATGAACTCACGAGCTTATCAACTCTACACCTAATACCCTGAACCCGGACAAGACGGAATTGACTATTGATAATTGACTATTGAATAAACCTTACACCCCTTTTATGGACCCCAAAGACATACGCACCTTAAAAATCCTGGAAAAGCTCGACAACGACGTTGTTCCGAGCCAAAGGGATCTGGCCCGGGAGCTGAATATTTCCCTTGGGCTGGTCAACTCCTTTATCAAGCGACTGGTCAAAAAGGGATACTTCAAGGCCCGCCATGTTCCCAAGAACCGCATGCGCTATTTTCTGACCCCCAAAGGCGCTTCCGAGAAAACGCACTTAACCTACGAATA
>JAFDDW010000562.1 GCA_019310665.1 Deltaproteobacteria bacterium | reverse complement strand
CTTATCTTTAAACGCAATAATTCTGTCCATCGAAAGAACATTATCAAGATCCGGTGGTTCCAGCCCGATATTCGACTCTCTATTAACTCAATTCATAAGCCACCGGCTATGCCGGTGAGAATTTAAGAGGTTCTACCGTTACCACGAGGGCATGTATCAAGGGTGCAAATCTGATCGATGCCGGCGGCTTATGAATTGATATAAAAAAGAATTTTTGCATATTTTTTTCAATTTGTTGGTAACCACCAGCAGAACAACCACCACCCAAGCTGGCTGAAGCAAATAAGATAGTTGCCAATGATGAATCGGTTAAGTGGTCATCAAAACCGACAGATCAGATAAAACAGAGATAAACATGTCACGAAAATATTCGAGGTCTATCGGTAGCTGGTTAAAAGTATTACCTATCAAAAATTCTTTTTAAAAATCAGCGACCACCAGCAGAGGTGGCCCCGGCCCCTTTCAGGGGCCATCCTCATGCCCCCAGCTCTGCTGGTGGTCGCTGATTTCGCCGCAAGACCCGGGCGGAAAGTATTTAACCTATGCCGCACAAAAACCCTCCTAAAAAAAATGAAGACGGCTATATCATCATTGCCGCGCTATTGATCCTTGCTCTTTTGACCATAATTTCCGTCTCCGCCATTAATATGAGTACGACGGAATTGAAAATTGCGACGAATGAGCTGCTCTATGAAAAAGCCTTTTATGCTGCCGAAGCCGGGTTGCAGCATTTAACCGGGCTTTTTAGAATCCAGTATATTACCGGTAACAGCGTCAACCTGTCCTCGGGCGGTACCCCCAACTGGAGTTTTGCACTCCTGGGTGCGGTTGACAGCGATAAAGACGGCATCGGTGATTTTGCCGGAAGTGTCGAGGCGCTTAACAGCAAATTGGACAACATCGATATTCATGTCAGAGTTTGGAACAATGACGACGGCGGGGGCCCGGTCAATGACACAGACGGACTGATCTATGCCCGTTCAAAAGCCGAAGGGCCCCGCGGGGCCCAGTGCCGTATCGAAATCCTTTTGGGGGGCGATATGAGCGGCGTGGCGGTTTCAAACTACAGCGCCCAGGCGGGGGGCGGGGCAGGCAAAAATTTTGTATCCAGTGACGCTGATGTGATGACGGATTTTACAATGACGGATTTGGCGGTGCGATAACTGAAGGGTTCGGGTGTCGGGTCATTAGATTTTCGATGAGTCTGCTGCCCCAAAGGGGCCACTTTTTACGAACGCAGTCTCGGAAAAAGCTTAGAGTCTTAGTAAGGCAATATTATATGTGCAGGAAAAAACATAAACGGATCCACAGGTTAACCTGGCTTATCCTATTGGGGGCAGTTTCGTTTTCTTTGGCCGGCACCGCATGGGCGGATTCTGTTGCCACCGTCACCGGCTGTGCCGGCAATGTATTGCAGGAGTACAACGGGGAATTTAAGGCCAATGACTTTGATCTTGTGAATGTCAGAGTCGATGAAAACGGCTACCTGGTGTTGAATACCGGGGATGCTGCCATCGATCCCAATAATATCGTCATTCCCTTCACTCAGGAGGTGTCCGTCACGTTTCTTTACGAGGGCGTCGGCTATAAATTATCCGATTTCGGGTGGATGTTGGCGGAAAAGGGAATCGACGGCCCAAAATACGAAGTTTATCAGAATATAAACGATAACAATGAAGACGGCGTGTTGGACCTCAGCACCGATGATCAATCCGCCGCCTATGGCGATACCAATGGTGACGGCACCATCGATGCCCGGGACAATAAACAGGTGCTGGGAACCTTTGCAGGGGGAACCGAACTGGTCTTTTACCTGAAGGTGGACGACGAAAAGCAAACTTTTTATTCCAAAGATGAATGGAACCCGGACACCTATACATCCAGCAGTGGCGAATGTAGTAAAGATGACGCCGGGGATAATTTTACCAAAATATACCATTTGGGCCGACCGCTGAAGCTCGAAGATGTCTGCACTCTGGACGGCAATTGGCTGGCCCAACCGGCTTATGAGCGCGTCAAAAATCTTTTTAGTTTAGAGTTTTCCGACGACGATGTGGCCACACTGGATATCAAGCGAGATAAGCCTTTTGCCCATGTCATTGTCAGCGCGCCGGGCCATAAACCCAACGAATGGGTATTGGGTTGGGAGGATCTCGCAGGGGGCGGAGACACCGACCACAATGACCTGGTCTTTCAAATTGAACGCGAAAGTGGCGGTGTGGCCCAGCTCCAGTCAAACAAAGCCCTGGTCCCTGACGAAGAAAATGCCTATTTTACCGGGGTCACGGTACGTAATTATGATCGGATGCCCTGTGGGGGTAAAACGACCGTCACCTATTATCTTTCCATTGACAACGGCAGCAACTGGGTGGAAATCACCGGCTGGGATGAAGTTTACCGCTTTACCCTGGAGAAAGACGGCAACAAAATCTTCGGTGAGAAAATAAGCGAGTGGATACCGGGTAGCCCTGAATTTACCTACCGTACGAGCCGGGTGGACTTTGCCGGGCGGGGGTTGTCGGGAAGCCAACTCATCTGGAAAGCCGAGTTAACCAGCCAGGCGGAGGCCTGTGAGCCCAGGGTGATCGGCCTTTCTCTGGACGCCAGTGTTGCCACCCATGGTGTTTTTTCACGCAGCTCACCGGTGGTCATCGCCAACATGATTTATTCGGGCAGTTACGAGACACCCGCCCCTAGTTGGACCGACAAGGAGATGCGGGGGCATCTGGTCGCCACCCAGCTGTATGACCCTCATAATCCGGAGGCCACCGAGACGGCTGCGGTTTGGGATG
>JAFDDW010000561.1 GCA_019310665.1 Deltaproteobacteria bacterium | reverse complement strand
CCTGGAAAAGGGAAAAGAAATCGAATCCCATGTGGATCCCATGGAGGAAATTTACTTCATTATGAGCGGCGAAGGTAAAATGACGGTAGGAGAAGATACCAGGCACGTGGTTCAGGGAGATGCCATCTGGATTCCCGCCGGAGCTGCGCACAGCCGGCTGAATACCGGCCAGAATGATTGCTTTATTCTGGTGGTGGCATCGCCGGCCTGGTAAATGACTATATAAAAGGAGTTAATTATGGGAAACATCGTCCGTGTAAACGCCGGAGAACTAAAATCATTTGATGATAATAAATTCACCCCCAAGCCGGTATACCAGAGTGACGGGATGAAGGTCGTGCTGGCTTACTTCAAGCCGGGTCAGTTTATCCCCGTACATTCGCCTCAGGTAGAGCTGGTTCTGTGTATTCTCGAAGGGGAGGCCGAGATTGTTGCCGGCGACGAGCTGGTGACCGCCGTAAAAAATGATTTAATCATTATTCCCAAAGGAGTTAAAAGAGGGGTTAAGGCTTTAACTGAGCTGACGGTTTTGCATGTGGTCGCACCGCCTCCTTCGGGCGACGATCACAAGGAGGTGCACCAAAGGCTTGCCGAGGGTAAATTTGATTAATTACATAAACATACACTTCCCGGGGGCCATGCGCCCCTTGGACCATGGTGGCCTCCACATCGGCCGTTTTGCTGGGGCCGGAGATAAAGGTCATGCAGTTGGTCAGGCCCTCTTTTTGCACTTCGGGGTCAAAATTTAACAGCGCATACAATTCCTTGAGGTCCCAAATGATCTGGTCGAGGTAGATAACGCCTATGTGAATCGACGGAACCAGGGAAACCGACCGCGCCTGCCCCGGACGGGTCCTCATGACCAGGGTTGCCGTATCGGCCATACAAAAATCAGCTGATGTTATACCGATATAAGAATCGATGACGTGTTGCCGCAGCTGCTCTCTTTCTTTTTTCGTGGTAATTCCCTTAGATTCAATAATATCAGATTTTGATAGCTGCACCGTTACATTCTGATCAGTCAATGCTTCAGAAAGATTTAAGCGCTCGATCAGGGGATGCTGCCAGGCCACAATACTTTTCTGATGGCCCCATTCCGGATCTTTATTGCGTGCAATTTCGACAATGGCAGCCGTCACGGACTCCTCATCCTTTAAGACGCTGACGTTCAAATTAATCGGTGCGGCCATCTCGATGAACCGATCGAGGAGCTGTTGTCTTTCATCCTGAGACCGGTTTTTGATGCGGTCCAGAATGATTCGGGTTTCATCTGTTAATTGGCTTGTGCACAAATCTGGTTCACCCGGCAGATCATCGGGTGATTTGCCCAGAGCCGATCTGATTTTGGCGATAAAAGCTTCCTGTCCTGAAGATTCCATTAAAAATCAGTTACCTTTCATAAAAAAGTCGCAGCAGTTATCAAAACTGTAAATAGTCATGGCAATGTGTAGTTGTTTTGTGGGAGCGGCTTTCCAGCCGCGATCAGAAATGCTGTCAGTAAATTGAATCGCGGCTGGAAAGCCGCTCCCACGCGCTGACTCCAATAACAAATCCGCCACGGCGGATTAACCAAAATCGCCTTTCTTCCAACGACTAATAAAACTCTCACTTGCCAGCGGTTTAATATCCCGACCTTGGGTCCAGCCAGCCACCGGCGGCGGCAGCCGACGGATCATGCCGTCCTTTTGCGGAAAAAACTTCTGTCCGAAAGACGCCATTCCAAGAAAAAAATCATATAGTCGTCGGTTCCGGATGACCCACGACCACATCCGGTAAGCCGTTTTTTCGGTGCGGCTGGCCCGGGTGACCCCCCAATCAGGATCGCCATCGGCCAGTTTGGCACGCAAGGTCAGCAACATGCGCGGCAAATCAATATTGACCGGGCAGGCATCCTGGCAGGCCCCGCACAGGGTTTCTCCCTGGCACAGATCCTTGGCCTGGTTGATGCCGGCCAGAAGCGGCATAACAACGGCTCCCACCGGACCGGAGTATGGATGCCCGTATGAATGTCCGCCGATTTTCCCGTAGACCGGGCAAACATTCAGACAGGCCGCACAGCGGATGCAGTACAACATTTCCCGGAATTCCTTATCGGCCAGGATGCGGCTGCGGCCGTTGTCCAGGATTACCAGATGAAATTCTTCCGGACCGTCAACCTGGTTTGCATACCGCGGTCCGCCGACGTAGCTGACGTAGGTACCCAAATTCTGGGCAGCTGCAGCGCGGCAAAGCAGTCTTAATAGAATATCGTGATCTTCCAGCCGTGCCGCCACCCGCTCCATTCCCATGATCGCGACATGCACCCGGGGCATGGTGGTGGACATGCGGATGTTGCCTTCATTGGATACGGTGAGAATGTGGCCGGTTTCCGCGCAGGCGATATTGCAGCCCGAAAAACCCATATCGGCAGTCAGAAATTTTTCCCGCAATTCTTTGCGGGCCGCCCGGATCAAGCGCGGGGGGTCATCGGTGTAGGTAATCCCTAGTTTGTCGGTGAAAAGCCGGCCGATGTCTTTCCGGGTCTTATGAATGGCCGGCGCAATGATGTGGGAAGGCCGCTCGCCCGCCAGTTGGATGATGTATTCTCCCAGATCGGTTTCGGCCACATCAATACCGTTGGCGAGCAGGGCTGAGTTCAACCCGATTTCTTCGCTCACCATGGATTTGCCTTTGACCGCCAGCTTAACGTTGTGCCTGCGGGCCGTCGCCAGGCAGTACTCCAGGGCGGCCTGGGAATTTTCCGCAAAAAAGACATGCCCGCCGTTTTTACGAACATTTTGGGCCAGGGTTTCCA
>JAFDDW010000560.1 GCA_019310665.1 Deltaproteobacteria bacterium | reverse complement strand
GATATCCAGATGCCTCGCGTCGAGCGCCTGTTTTTAGACCCGATCGTCCAGGTGGGCTATTTTAAGGACGCCGAAAGCTACATCGACGGAAACCCCGACTTCCCGGATGAGCGCGCCGGCAGCAACGATTCGGACGAAGACAATTTCGTGAAGGGCGACGGCTGGGACAATTTTTTCCGCATGCGATTCAAATATTTGCTTCCCATCGGCCATGGCAGGGACCAGATCATCAGCACTTACAAAATCGACCGGGGGATTTTGAGATCCGGTGCCGACGGGGGGACGTCCGTCAACCCGCTGGTGAGCGGGAAAAGTTACCTGGAGCTGCGGCCGTTTTATCGTTCCCAGCAGCTCGACGGCGACGATGTGGACGAGACAATCAAGACCAATGGTCTCGATTTTTCGGCTTTCTGGGACAACCGGGATTTTTACGCCAACCCTTCAAAGGGATTCGGTTTGCGGGGGAAGGTTTCGCGGGATTTCGGCGGGTTTGACAGCTCCAATTCCTGGACCAATCTCGAGGGTGAATTGGACCTGTATATTCCGCTGCAATTGTCAGACCGCTTCCGGCAGACAGTTCTGGCCCTGGACTATTGGACGTCGTATTCTGCGACCTGGGATGAACAACCGGACGGTGAAATCAAAAACCGACCGCCGGCCTACACCGGCTCGACCCTGGGCGGTATCTGGCGAATGCGCGGCTACCCCTCCCAGCGTTTCAACGACAAAGCGGCTGTTTATTACTCGGCCGAGCTGCGGATGATACCCCGCTGGAATCCGTTTAACGGGTGGCCCTGGATTCAGAAATACGTTGGAATCCAGTGGCTGCAGTTCGTGCCCTTTGTAGAAGTCGGGCGCGTGGCATCCGAATGGAACTTCAATAAGCTGCATTCCGACATGAAATGGGATGTCGGTCTCGGCCTGCGGGCCTGGGCCCAAGGCATCGTAATCCGCATCGACACCGCCGTGTCCGACGAAGGGGCCGGGGTGCAGATGATGATCAGCCAGCCGTTCCAATTCTGATAGGATACCACGCCCGCCATGCGAGCCGCCATGCGGGCCGAGCTCATGACCATGAGCAAGGCGAGGCGAGCGGGCCTTAAATATTCAATATTCAATCGTTACAAAATAGCAGGAATTTTCTTTCTAAACCGGCAGCCGAATTCTACACGGCCTTATCAAGATTGTTCATCAATATGATTGCCTACTTCCGGTATAAAGTAAATCGGGATCAGGGAGAGCACGGGAATGCAGACAATTAGCATGAGCACGCTCTGAAGGGTAAAGATATCGCCCAGTTTACCAACTAGGGGGGAAAAGATCCCGCCGGTTCCAAAGGCCAGCCCCATCATCAGGCTGGCCACCATGGAACGGCCCTTGGGAGCGATTTTCTGGGCCATCACCACTCCGAGGGGCAGGGAAGCCATGGTAAAACCGCCGGCCAATATCGTAGCCGGATAGATCCATTTGCCGGGAGCCAACAAAAACACGAGCAAGAAGGGCGCCATGAGACCGTGGGTAATCCATAAGAGGCGTTTGTACCCTATCCGGTCCGAAATATAGCCGCAAAGAACGCCGGCCACCGTCCCTGAAATGGTAAAGACGGAAAAAAGGATGCCGGCGGAGACGACGGTATGTCCTTTCTGCACCCACAGCACCGGCATAAACGTCATCAACGACTGACCCACCAGCGCTCGCACGACCATTACGATCCAGATCAACAGGATCGGCTGCCAGACACTGCCCAGGGTTTGCCGAAGTGTCTCTAAAAACCCGTATTGGGCCATGCCGTCCCCTTGGGGTTTGGGAATGGCCCAATAGAAATAGAGCCAGATCGAAAGACCGATGGCCATGGTCACCGGCATTGCCCGGAGGCCGAACCGGGCCACGTAAAAGGTGATGAATATGGGTCCCACCCCGAAGGCCAGGGTGCCGGCGGTGTTATAAATGGACATAGCCAGCCCAAGATTGCGACCGGCATATAAGGGTACCATACCCGTGACCGGCGGATGAAACAGGGAGGACCCCATAGAGCCGATGACCACGCAGAAAAGCAACCCGTAAAAACCGGTTGTTATTCCCGCCAAAGGAATGAAAAGAATGGGCATGAGCAATCCGATCAAAATAAAACTGCGCGAGGGATGGCGATCGGCCCAGTAGCCTGACATGGGCTGTACGATGAACATTAAAAAGCGGGAGATCCCTGCGAGAAAGCCCACCTGGACCAGGCCCAGCCCCATCTTGTCCATAAACACGGGATACAGGGGATTGATGAAAGAGCTATAGAAATCACCGCTGAAATGCACCAGGCTAAGGGCGATGAGAATTTTCCAATAGGTCCTTGAAGTAGAATCGGCCATAGCGGCTTTTGGCACTTACCCTGGCCGAAGTCAATGGGAAAATTAAGCGTTTTTTGGCTCAATTAGGGTATCACTAAACTGGTTTCAGAGCCCTTAGATCTTGTTCGAAGGCAAGGCGTAAGCCGACGAGAAAGCGGAGCGTACTTTAGTACGTGAGCATTTTTCGTTGGCTTACAACGCAGCATTCGGGCAAGAGATGAGGGCTCTGAAACCAGTTTTAGCGGTAGTGCTTGTAGGATACTCCGTATTTCTGCGCCTTATAGGCAAACTTTCGCACCGTGGTCTGCAGTATTTTCGAGGCCAGGTTGATATTGCCGTTTTTGAGGGCATCGATTATCATCTCTTTTTCCAGGTTGGCAACGGCGTCTTCCAGGGACAGGGCCGGTACGGTATCCGATTCCTTACCGGTCTGAAGCGTTGGCGGCAAGTGGTAGCTGTGAATAACCCCCTCCTCGCACAGCAGGACGGCCCGTTCGATACAGTTTTCCACCTCCCGCACGTTCCCCGGCCAGTGGTATTCCATAAGCATATCAATGGCCGGGGTTGAAAACCGTTTGATATCCTTGTTGTTTTCGGCCGCATATTTTTCCAGAAAATAATCGGCCAGCAGTAAAATATCGGTCTTGCGCTCTCTTAGGGGCGGCAGGTAAATGGGAAACACATTTAAGCGATAGTAGAGATCTCCCAGAAAAGTTTCATCCTCCACGGATCGCTCCAAATTTTTATTGGTGGCGGCGATGATTCTTACATCGGTTTTTATGGTTCGGTGCCCGCCCACCCGTTCAAATTCTTTTTCCTGAA
>JAFDDW010000559.1 GCA_019310665.1 Deltaproteobacteria bacterium | reverse complement strand
GCGGTGCATCGCTTCAAGTTCATCGACGGAGAGTTTAATGCCCTCTGAAGTGATATCGAGCATCTGGCCCTGGATCATGCCTTGATATCCGGCTGCTGAAGAAATTAAACGAATGACCTTCAACCTCCGGGCGGCCTGATTTTTATCGTCCATCTCAACCGAGGAAAGCACCTCAAAGGCCAGTGTCAGCAGAGCATCACCGGCCAGAATAGCGGTGGCTTCGTCAAAAGCAATGTGGCAGGTGGCTTTCCCCCGGCGCAATTCATCATCATCCATGGCGGGCAAATCATCGTGAATGAGCGAGTACGTGTGGATCATCTCCAGTGCGCAGGCGGCTGTCAAGGCATCCTCCGGACCACCGCCCACTGCTTCGCAGGCGGCCAGGCACAAAACCGGTCGAATTCGTTTACCACCGGCCATCAGGGAATATTTCATGGCCTTGACAAGCGCTTCGGAAGACTGAGAATTCTGGAGCATCTTATCTAAAGACGCGTTAATAATCTGATTTTTTTGTTGAATATAAGACTTTAGCTCAAACATAATTAAAGAAAAATGCCTAAGAAAAGAAATGCCTAAAGTGCACTAAAGTGCCTAAAATGCCTAAAGTAAATGTATTCTATCTATTTTATGAAATTAGAAACTCACGCTAAGTTATCATTTCATTGTTCTGATTTCTGGCCTCTCATACTGCCAGCGTCAACGACTTATACAAAAGACGGAGCGCAGCGACACCATAACCTGTCGAGAGCCTCTTGGTCGAACGATTTTAGGCATTATCCGGGGCTTCATCTTCTGAATCAACGTCGTCATTTTCACTGGCAAAGGGTTCCTCGGATAACTCCCCATCCGGATCCTGCATTAAAATAGTAATTCTTTTCTCGGTTTCGTCCAATTTTTTAGAACAAAATTTTGAAAGTTGGATGCCTTCTTCAAATTTCTTAATGCCCTTTTCCAGTGGCAGATCACCGGATTCCAGATCCTGAACAATTTGTTCCAGCTGTTTCATCGCCTGTTCAAACGTCTTCTTGGCCATCGATGGATTTTCCTTTCACACGGCAGAAAAGCCGACCTTTCGCCACCATTACCTCAAGATCCTGATTCAGTGAAACCGCCTGCGGATCTTTTACCACCTCTGCATCCGGGATGGTGCGGGTGATACTGTAACCCCTGGCAAGGATGGCAACAGGACTCAGAGCTTCTAATTTTGCCGTCAGTTCACGAATTCTAATTTGCTTTGAATTATTTAATATTATAAATGATTTAATAAGGTTATTATAGTTTTGCTCAAGTTGTTTTTTAACTTTCCGTATCAAAAATCGAGGATTGTTCGCGCTGAGCCTGTCCGCCCGAAAGGCAAGATTTTCGCGATCACGCCGGATTCGATATACGAAGTTTCGGTTCAAGCGCAGGTTAAAATCATCGATACGAAGACGCAAATCTTCAATCTTGCGGCGGGGATCAGCCAGACGCTTGGATATTTCCTGAATTTTTATCTTTAAATTATTGAAATAATATATAATTTTTGTTTGGAGCAGGGCCTCAATTTCTTTGCAGCGGCGTTCCAGGGCGGATTTTTCCGGGACCACCAACTCGGCCGCGGCCGAAGGTGTCGGCGCCCGCAAATCGGCCACGAAATCGGCAATGGTATAATCGGTTTCATGGCCCACGGCCGATATAATTGGAATCCTGGAGGCAAAAATCGCTCGCGCAACCGGTTCGGAATTAAAGGCCTGTAGATCCTCCAGGGATCCACCGCCGCGCGCCAGTATGGCGACATCGCATTCGTCCATGGTGTTAAGCAAATCAACGGCGGAAACAATTTCCTCGACAGCGCCTTCACCCTGTACTTTAACCGGGATGATCCGGATAGCGATATTGGTATAGCGTCGATTAATTACCTGCAGGATGTCATGGACCACCGCACCGGAAGGAGATGTTATCACGCTGATTTTATTAGGAATAAAAGGTAATTGAGTTTTGTATTCATCATCGAACAAGCCTTCATCAGCCAGCCTTTTTTTGAGCTGCTCAAAGGCTATCTGCAAGGCGCCGACACCCGAGGGTTCCAGATACTCCAGAATGATCTGATAGGTCCCGCGGGGCTCATAGACACTGATACGCCCCATACCGGTCACACTCATACCGTCTTCAGGCTCAAATTTCAGCTTGCGCTGCTGTCCGCGAAACATCACCGCACTGATCTGGGAAGCTGCATCCTTTAAAGAAAAATAATAATGACCGGAGGCCGGGATGCGAAAATTGGAAATTTCACCAAAAATCCAGATAAACGGAAAACTTTCTTCTATTAATATCTTTATGTTGGCGTTCAACTCGGAAACAGAATATATTTTCCGTTTGATGCCGTTGCTGTGATTTTGAATGGGATGGTTATCTTCGAACATCACAAACTTTCTAATTCAGACCTCGTTGAATAGTTTACTGGTTGAATGGTTGATTAGGTAAATTATAGTCATACTCCCTGACCCTATTATTTATCCAACGTCTGATAAGATATATTATGTAAACTTTTTATTATAATCACGGATATCCGGCCTTCAGGTGGCCAAATACTACCCCCACCACCAGGCCAACGCCAAAGTCAATCCTGAACCAGAAAGTTTTTTAAATCAATTAAATCCCAAATCTCAAGCATCAAATTACAAATAAATCTCAAATTTCAATGTCCAATGATCAAAACATTCACGGCGGTTCTATCGTATCGCTGTCCAAACCTTTGTCCGTCAATGCTGACGGATCATATGTTTGGAATTTTGAATTTGGGTTATTGGAATTTGTT
>JAFDDW010000558.1 GCA_019310665.1 Deltaproteobacteria bacterium | reverse complement strand
GCGGGAAACGGCGTTTTTGCGAGCCAGATAGCCATTCAAATAATTGGAACAGGCCTTGGCGCCGACCGGAATCGTTTCGGGATGGATCTTGCGCCACTTTGACAGACAGACGGACAGGGTTTGTTTTTTGTCCAATACCAGTTCCTCGCTTTCCGGAATGGCAAAGACAGCAACATCCAGCTTGGAATCCAGGACAAGATCAATAATGGCTTCCTGACCCCAAAATGCCATGACTTTTATAAGGCCGCGTCCGAGATTGTTGGCCTTAACGGTCGCCTTAACAGCCTCAACAATTTCTTCTGTGTTGTATGCCAGCTCCATCTCCAATAGTTCAGCGCTTTTCATTAGTCGTTTCAAATGGTCATCCATCCGGAACGCCACAGGGCCTTGCGGTCCGGGATGAATCCCAAAAACATCGAATATGGCCGATGCGCGTGAAAACCCATGAGATAAAATGGGCACGGTGGCATCGCGCCATGGAATCAGCTTTCCGTTAAACCAGACTTTCAGTTCTTTATTCATCAATCCTCCGTTTCTCTGATTTCATTGTCGTTTGAATCCGAAATCCCAGATCCAAAATCCCAAATCGGAACAATCCCAAATCCCAGATCCGAAATCGAATGAATCCAAAATCTGAAATCTCAAATCACAAATCTATTTTGTGACCCAGATGTAGTCTGCGACATCAAGCGCCACCTCACTTCCGACCGAAGCCGGATAAATGGTTGTGAATGCTGCTCCGGTCCGTTTATACGCTCGATCGGGAATACCATACTTGAACTGGATATGTCCGTTGCCGGCCAGAACGACCATCACATCAGTGTTCAAATTTTCAGCGATAGCTTCGGCCATGGCATCTTCCCAGACAGATTGGGCGGCATAAAAATCCTCAAACTCAACATCACCCCTAAAATGGTGCCGATGGTTTTCAAAAACTTTTTGAACGTAGTCACGGTGGGCTGTATTGGACATATCCATTTGCTGTGGAAGGTGATCTTTTTCATCATCTCTTAAATTATTGATGCCGCCTTCGCGAATTCTTGGAGGAATATAATTGGGAATATTTAGCCCTACCAGCCGGAGGCGATGCTCTTTGATAAATTCCAGAATATTCTGATACAGAGAGAAATCATAGCGCCAGTTGGCATACCAGTGCACTTTTTGTAAAAATTCCTTTTTTTCCAGCTTCCCGGCAGACCACTGATCAAGCACATCCTGATAGGTATGATCAAACATTTCCATCCCGACGACCAAATTTGGATGTTTTTGAAACAGGGCTTGAATAACCTCTTTCTGAATCCGGTGGTCATCCTGATTCGTGTGCATTTCGCCCACGTAAATGACCCGACTGGTTTCAATATCTTCCAAAAGCTCTGCAAAAGAAACCGCCGCTGCTTTTTGGGTGGAAATAATCGTGCCTGCTTCAAAAGCATCTGAGGTATCTCTAATATTGAGCTTGCTCGGTGCCACCGCACATCCCCATAAAATGATAAGTATTATCAGACCGGCCCATAAAAATCCCGGCTGGGCGGTAAACGGGCCTGTTGTCTGCCTTATATTTTCAACTTTCATAACTTGATTTTTTTCTCACATGGGCATAGGATTGAATTAAAGGGCTTCGCCCTATTTCCAACCACTTAACCAATCAACTAATCAACTATATCTGATTTTAGGCACTTTAAACTTTAGGCAATTCTTTTAATCATGCTATCCGAAAAAAACCCGGTATTCAGAAAACCCGTCATACCCTGGTATCAGTCCAAAACGGCCTACGGCCTTACCATTGCATTTATGCTGTTTGTTTTCCTGGTCGGCCTGGTCGGGATCTCCGTGACACGCGAATATGAAACATATAAGGGTTACATCTGGGTGCCCGCCGTTCTCGTCATTCTAAGTGGAAGCTTGATTGTCACCAGCATAATACGCCTCATCCGGCGGTATACTTCCAAGTAGCGGATACAATGTCTCAATGAGATGATGCAAAATTCGGGCGGTGGCGCCCCATATAACGACATCTTCAAACGGATACCTCAGCTCATCGATATCCGGTATGCGATTGTGGAAATTTTTAGCCAGGTGGGTTTGGACCAGCGCCCGTAAGGGGATTTCTAGGATTCTGGAAATTTCTGACGGGTCGTGCCGAACGGGTCCGGCAGCATCCCACACTCCGATAAACGCTTCGATGTCTCGATGATTGATGGTCTGATAATGGCCGAGAGAACCGACTAACTCAACCTGATTGCGACCAATTCGCGTTTCTTCCTCCAGCTCGCGAAATGCTCCCTCAAGCGGGCTGGCGTCAGCTTCATCCAGATGACCGCCCGGCAAGGCTACCTGATTGCGCCAGGGATAGCCCTCACTGTCCGTTTTCTGAATTGCCAGAATGTGAGGCTCTCCCGGATTAAACAGCAGCAGAAAAACACAGGCCGGTTTAAAATAGCCGGTTTCGGGCGGCCCCGGAATTGCATTTTTATCGATAATTTCTTTCAATTCGGCAATATTTAAAGCGGCATAGCCCTCATATTCACGCTTGCGAAGTGGATCCATTTAATTAATCCGCCCTTGAAAATAGCACATTTAGGGTTGCAAATTGTTCTTTGAAAACTGAAGAAAGTTGTTAGGTCGAAGGTCCGGCGGATTAATTATTTTATGCTGCGCATATTTTCATCAGATTTTAAATGATTCGTAAAAGCGAACCTCTGAATCCCGAACCCTGAAGCTTTGAACCTTGTATGAAACTA
Source organism: Deltaproteobacteria bacterium (assembly GCA_019310665.1). Lineage (GTDB taxonomy): Bacteria > Desulfobacterota > Desulfobacteria > Desulfobacterales > JAFDCJ01 > JAFDCJ01. The sequence goes on along the minus strand of JAFDDW010000558.1, from coordinate 63 downwards.
CACATAGTTGGAACAGCGAACCGCAGAATATCGAATATCGAACCGCAGAATGTCGAAGGGTGG
>JAFDDW010000557.1 GCA_019310665.1 Deltaproteobacteria bacterium | reverse complement strand
TGCGAACACTGCTCTTAAATTCTGCCAGCAGTCGTGTTCCGGCAACCAGGGTAATCCGGCAATGACCTGCAACATCTTTTGCCAGACGCTCCAGATTGCCCGCGACCTCAACACCGGTCGGACCGCCTCCGACGACGGTTATTCTTAGTTCTTTATTTTTAAGATCTTCGATGATTTTGCGGCGCGCAAACAAGAGTCCTTCAATCGGCTTGACCGTAAAAACCGATTCATCGGCAGGGGACGGTCCCACTGTCGGCACATAACTGCCGGTGTTCAGGGAAAGCACATCATAGAAAATTTCACTGCCGGAGTGCAGTTCGATCTTTTTTTCTTGAGGGTGTAATTTTATTACATTATCTTCGACGAAATCAGCACCTCTGTCCTCCGACAGTTTCTTTACATTGAAACGGATCTCCTCGGGCCGGTAAATCCCGGAGAGCATGCCGGGCCCCATACCGGAATAATAATGCAGGGCACCTGAACTGACCACGGTGACCTGATGCCCTGATTTTTTAAATTCGTCCAGATTTTTTAAAACTGTTAAGTGTGCATGACCGGCGCCAACGATAACCAGATGCTTTCCCATTTGCCCCCCTGCTCCCGTTTGGATCGTCCCGATGAAATACGCTTCGCTGTCACTATGTGAATTTCATGGGATAAATTTGGATGGTTTTGATCGTTAAGATGGTTGATATAGTCGAGTAAACTATTCGGCGACCAGGCCGAAAGAGCGAGGTTACTCATTCTACAACGGACAACTGATCCGCCTCCGGCGGAACAACTGACTTATTGATTCATCAGTTCTTCGATCTCTTCGGCCTCCCTTGGGATACCCCCGGTCAGATCCACCGGTTCATCTTTGGTGATTAATATATCGTTTTCTATCCGAATGCCGATGGCCTCATCTCTTATGTAAATACCGGGCTCACAGGTAAATACCATTCCCGGTTCAAATTTTCGGTGCCGGTCCCCGTAATCATGAACATCTAAACCCAGGTGGTGGGAGGTCCCGTGGGGAAAATACTTTTTGTATAGCGGTTCATCATCAGATTGTTTTTTTACTTCGGCGGCCTTCAAAAGCCCGAGTCGGATCAGTTCGGCTTCCATAATCTTACCAACTTTTCGGGTGTATTTCTCAATCGTGTTGCCCGGTTTCAGAAGCTTTATGGCGGATTTTTGTACTTTTAAGACGGCATTGTATACTTCTTTCTGCCGTTTGGACAATTTACCGTTTACCGGGACCGTGCGGGTAACATCGGCCGCATAGTTGGCGTATTCCGCCCCAAAGTCGATCAGCACCAATTCATTATCACGACACTGTTTATCGTTTTTGACATAATGCAGGGTGCACGAATCGATGCCTGAAGCAACAATGGTCTCAAATGCCGGTCCGCGTGAACGGTTTCTTAAAAACTCGTGGTAAATCTCCGCTTCGATTTCAAATTCCCACACCCCGGGTTTGATAAAACCCAGCAAGCGTCGAAAGGTTGTATCGGTAATGCGGCAGGCCTTTTTAATCAGATCCACCTCCGGCGCTGATTTAACGGCGCGCAGATGGTGCATAATCGGTGCCAGTCGCTGGTAATGATGCAAAGGAAAGCATTTTCGGCACCACTGGAGAAAACGCCCGTCTCTGGTTTCTACACTCGAGTCGGCCCGCAGATGTTCATTGGTGTTCAGATAGATGTTGTCGGATTCTAAAACCAGGGGCTTGAAGATATTATTAAATTCATGATTCCAGTAAACCGATTTAATTCCCGAAACAGCCTTGGCTTCATCTTTGCTGTATTTATGACCTTCCCACAGCGCGATCTTTTCGTTGGTTTCTTTCAAAAACAAAATTTCCCGGAACTTTTCTTCCTTTGCATCCGGGCAGATCACCAGTGTGCTCTCCTCTTGATCAATACCGCTCAGATAGAACAAATCGGTTTGCTGAATAAAACCATGAGCCCCGTCCGCACTGGTAGGCATGATATCGTTTGAGTTGAAGACAGCGATAGATTTCTTTTCAAGCTTTTTGACGAATCGCTTCCGGTTCCGGATGAACAGCCTTTGGTCAATCGGTAGATATCTCATATCTGAATTCTACTCCATCGGGTATTTTAGTGAATTCCAAACACCGGGACAATTATTCAAATATAGCGAATTTGCAGGAATCGTCAAGGATGTAATTCTAATGTAGGTCTCAGGAATTCGGAAGTTGGAATGCGGAATGCGGAAGATACGAAATGGTGGAGGGTGGAAGGTAGAGGAATAAAACGGGAAAGATGGCACAGGTCTTATGCAAGCGATCTAATCTGATTCTTTTCGTCGTCGTCCGATAGGGCGGGACTATGCCGTGGCTAAAGATGCGGAATGCGGAAAATAAGAAAAGGCGCAGGGCTTATGCATGCGATCTAATCTGATTTCAAGGCATTGCGGGCAGGTCGAATATCGAATGTCGAAGGAAGGAATTCTATCGATTTTTATTAATTCAAAAGACAGAGCGCAGCGATTCCATCCTTCGAAATTCTGCGGTTCTCTGTTCAACCCAGGCGCCGGCTGCCGAAGCGGCCAGCGGCAGCGCTGATCTGCCTCCGGCGGAACACCTGACACCTTTTCATTCCAGCATGGGTATTAAATTTTAGATGGTCTACTTAAAAAAGTACCAGGGGATAAACCTTTATAACGGCATTAAATTTCCCTTTTTGCTCGGGTTTTCCGGTGCCGACGCCGTCTTTGCCCTCGATGATGGTTAGAATGGTATTTAAAGGATAACTGTAGTTTAGTCCCTGATCCTTTACAAACACGCTGAAAAATTCATCGTTGGCCTCGACAAGCT
>JAFDDW010000556.1 GCA_019310665.1 Deltaproteobacteria bacterium | reverse complement strand
GTTTCCTGACTCTTAAAATAACCCAAATCATTATTCCCAAAACGCCTATCATGAAAATGAGCACAAGGCCTTGATGAGTAGACAGCCAACTGAAAAAATTTCCTAAAAAATTGTAAACTGCTTCTTTAAGGTTATAAAAACCACCGCTTAAATCTGCTGTAGCCATTTCGTTAGCTGTTCCCAGCTCTTTTTCCATTGTCTTCTCCTCTCTTATGAATATTTACAGATTTTTAATACCAGCAAAGTCCAGGTTAATCAATCCATTCTTAGGTATCGGATTATATGGGTGCATCCCAGTTCTAAGGAGCAGGAAGATAAAAATAGAAGGCTGAAAAAAATAGTAACGCCGAAAAAGCGTTGGAAGAACTGATACCAAAACTCAATGTGTATCATTTAAAAACGCAAAAACAGATTACCAAAGCGGTCAATAAGATTTGCGAAAAAGTAGACGGCCTTTTCCCTCTTATCACCAAAAATCATTTATTGGATGCTATCGAAATGTGAGTAAAAGAAGCGTACAGCAGATATCACTATATTAATTTTGAAGAGGATGAATCGTTAAGCAGAATATTTGAAAAAGATTTGAAACCAAAAAGAATAGTGCAGGAATTCAGATGCGCAGGTGTAGATAAAATATATTCATGGAGAGAAAGAACTGCTGAAGTAGAATTTCTAAGAGAAGTAAACGGGAAAGTTCTTCCCGTAGAAGTAAAATCCGGCAGAAATACCCAGGCAAAAAGTCTAAAAGTCTTTGCCGAGAAATATACCCCTAAATATAGATCAATAATGAGCGCACGAAACCTCAACATTGACCATGAAAACAGTATTCACCATTACCCGTTGTATATAGCGGCGCATTTTCCATTATCGGATTTGAGGGCTTAATTACCCGCCCCTTGGGGCGATCATAAATATTCCGATTAGATACCCCGTTGCTTGCAGCGGGATAGTATATTGCCAAGTGAGTCTGTGTTAAACAGCATACTAATTACATCGGCAAGATTTGTCCGTGATGCGATGTTTGCCGATTGTTTCTTCATTTTGAGAATTTTTTCAGTTGACATTGAGTCACAAAATTGATAAATTTTTATGTGTCAAAATGTTGAATAAGAAAGGTCGATAATATGCATCCAAATATATCATCAAAAAAAGTCCGGCTTAATGTTCAAATTCCTTTTGAGTTGAAAGATAAACTCAGCTGGGCATCTACCATCGAAGGCAAAAAGATGTCGGTGTTGGTTCGGGAATCCATTGAGCAAGAGCTAAGACGCATTGAGAAAAAAGTATTTGAAGAAAAAATGAAAAACGCTTACCTGGACCTGGCACAGGAGAACCTGGAAATTTCAAAGGATTTTGAATATTCGGATGCCGAAAATCTTTAAATACGTAAAAAAAATGATGGTAATCTGATGATTAAACGGGGTGATGTATATTATGCGGACCTTGATCCGGTGAAAGGTCATGAAACGGGAAAGACGAGACCTGTGGTCGTAATTCAAAACGACATCGGAAACATGTATTCACCTACGACCATTGTGGCGATAATTACGGAATACTCTGAAAAAAAAGCATCTTACCCCATATGTGTTACCATCAAAAAAGGAAAGGGATTAAGAAAAGATTCGATTATAAACTTATCGCAGATCCGAACAATTGATAAAAAACGGCTTAAAGCCCCAAGAATAACTAAACTATCTGATAATGTTATAAAAAAAGTTGATGAAGCCATCATGAGCAGTCTGGGACTCCCCTGATTCTAATCTGGTTTTCCTGGTAAAAGTGACGAATGGAGTGTTGCAGTCGTTCACTCCATATGGGAACGTGGCTTAGAAGAGGATATTTCCGCCCTCGTCCGTGAAGTAAGAAGTAATGCCATGGCTGCTGATGCTATAAAAAGAGCCATTCCGCATTCGAAAGTATATGGTTGGCCGAAATTCTTTAGGATGTTAACTACTCCGCCCGGATAAGCGTCAACATAGCCTCATCAGATTTCAAAGTACAAAAATATTTTACCTGCACCTGATATCGCTATTTTTCAGGGTGGAGTAATTAGTTAACTATCCATTTATGAGATCAATTCCAATATGCAGAATTGAATATATCATCAAAAGTTATAATATAATCAAAAAACTCTCTGTCTTTTAACGATTTCTGAGTTCCTTCTGTTGTAATCAGCGCTTTTTCAAAGGTGTAGTTTTTATATTTGGGGTTATGATCTATAAATAGAGCAATTTTATCTTCAACGTCTTTTTTGATTTTTAAAGGAACCTTGCCATCAAAATATTTCATTTCACAAACAATGATTTTGCTGTCCTTCCTGATGAACATCAAATCAATCTGGAAACCGGGGATATCGGCGGTTAGCCTTCGATTAAAAAATGGTCCGGCCTTGTATTCGACATTACCAAAATTCAAGATGCGAGCTAAAATCCGCGCATTTTTCCGACACCACCTTTCAAAGGAAAATCCCATTGCTATAGCAAAATTCCGGGTATTTACAGCCGATAAAGGATTGCTTATATATTGTCCGCTATTAATAGCTTGAATTTTGGGTTTGATGAATTTGAAATAAAAATGCAGGTATTCATCTGATATGCAATAACGGGCCAGGCCGGTAGTGTTTTGTTTGGTATCGATAGGTTGATATTTTGAGATGAATCCAAGGGATTCCAAGTCATCAAGGAGCAAAGTAAAGCTTCCCCCTGGATGCCCTTTTTGGGAATTTATCTTTCCGGGTACAACTGCCCTGTATATTCCTTTCTGGTCGGCAAATTTTCGATTAGCCAGGAGGTCTATTATTTTTCGATAATATTTATTTTCC
>JAFDDW010000555.1 GCA_019310665.1 Deltaproteobacteria bacterium | reverse complement strand
TTTCAGGTAACCCATGCCCAGCATTCTGTATGCCTCGGCTTTTGGAGGTGCAAGTCTAATATAGGCTTGAAAATCCTGAATTACATGGTCAAATTTTTCCTGGAAAAAATAGAGTATCCCTCTTTTTTCGTAAGCTTTCGCCATATTAGGATCCAGCTCCAAAGCCTTGGAAAAGTATTTAATCTTTGTAGGGGTTAAGTTACTATTAAGTCCAAGGTTAAAGTAGTCCATTGCATTTTCGCCATAGACAGGAAGTGCCGACAGCATAAAGAATATCAGAAAACAGATGATTTTTCTTTGCATACCCTTACCTTTTTGTTTTTCTTAATCCTGAATCATAGCATATTTTGTTTGTAAATCGCAAAAATTTTGGCCTTCAATTTTTCAAAATAAAATGCAGCATTATAACTCGGCACCCATTAAAAGGTTTTGCTCCTATTGAAAAACGATATCACAACATTTTTAAGGTTTCAAAAACCTGTCATTAATAGCAGTGATCTTAAATCTGGGTTTCTTTCAGCTCAGTTGGAGATAGCACAGATTCAGACCAAATTCCATCACCACAAGATATTGTATTAGCTGCAAAGAAGAAAAGCGCGGGTTTTTAATCTCAATCCACGCTTTTTAATTCATAGGTCTGATTGGACAATAATAGCCGTATTGTGCAAATTTGGATGACTGCTTGAAGCAGAGGACTAATGGTCGTAATGTGCAGTATCAATAGTGTATACGTAGTTGTGATTTGTTGCAGATACCGCAGTCCGTGCGGGATGATCTTGGCATTATGCAAATAGCACAAAGTCAAGATTACCATTGGACTAAAGCTCACCATCATTAATCCAGCTAACTATAGGCACAAGCCAGATTTCCTGAGGAGTGAAAAAGAGCTTGTGCCCTGCGTCACTTTCCAGTTTAATTTCAGTGCTGTTAAGTCCTTTCTCAGACATTGAAAAAGCCTCACTGCAACTGTTGGCAACAGCGTCTGAGGTGGCATATATGGATAGAATGCGCCCTTTCAAATTTTTAAAATCCGGATACATATTATATTTTTTTACGGATTCTATTTCACAACCCGCCATTATAATAAAATTGACTTTAGAATTTCCCAATGCAGACGCAATACAAAGGCTGATCACTCCCCCTTTTGAATGCCCTCCAACAGTAATATTTTCTGGTGGAACTCCCGCATTCAAAAGCTTGTTTACCTGCTTCACCACTTTGGCAGCGTAGGTGCATGGAATGATTTTGCCGGTTCTTATTTCACTTATAACAACGAAGCCTTGGTCAGCGAACGCCTTCAAAATATCGTAATACTTGCATACGCCATCAGGCCCATTCTTTTCTACATAATAATTGTGAAGAAAAAAGAAATACTTGGCGGTCTGGTCGATACCGGACGGCATGCCATATGAGGATTGCCCAGAAAATGTAATTGGGACAAAAACTGTCATAACAATAACAATGAAAACAACTACAAACAGAAAAGTTTTTGATAATGATTGTACTTTCATGACATCTCCTTTCCCTCTATCAGTTAAATTCCCTTTCGCATAATACCCATATCCCTCATTGTTTACTCCAGTATGATGTATACCGTATTTAGAAAAAAAACTTGTCCGATATTGCGAAAAATAATTTGGTTGGATGATTTCCTGCGAAACAATGAGGCTATCAAACAATGGGGATAAGCAGGTGGGCTTTTAATTGGAGCTCATTTGATGTTAAATCGGCGTTAAGATGAATTTCAAGAGGCGGTGTATCTCGGAGTGATTGGCCACTCCTGGGAAGCCAATTCATATAAGCTTGGTTCCAAGTTTGCGGTATAAATTCGTATGTCCCGTAGTGGTTGAATACCGCGTACCGCCCCGGAGGCAGGATGCAATAATGGAGGCCTTTTAGTGATTCGATTTCCCCATCAACAATAGCGCCCACAAAATTTAACGCCTGGTTGTCCTCCATGCTTAAAGGCCGATAAGGATAAATACTAACGAAGTTCTGTATCATACCCTCCAGAGCGTTATCAGCAATCAGTGTTTCCAACCGTTTGAAGGATATCAGCGCGGTGGCTAAAAAATTGCCATCCAAAACCCCGCGGTTTTCAATGTAAACAACCTTTATAGGCGGCAGGATTTTTATGGACGGCACCGGGACCGACCCGGCCCGATTGCGAACAGCGATCGACGAGAGAAATGGGTGGTTTGTTTTATAGTAGAGTTCTTCTGGTATCGTGTCTCGAAATTGTCTTGGGGATATCCCAAAATGGGTTTTAAAAATCTTGGAAAAGGAACTGGAGGTTTCATAAGCGACATTAAATGCTATTTCGGTGATTCGCAAATCTCTTTTTAAAAGATAGAGTCCTGCGCGTTCCATACGTTTGCGAATAACATATTGCTGGGGGGTCTCGCCCATTACTGTTTCAAACACCCGTATGAAATGAAAAGGTGAGAAACATGCAACTTCGGCCAGTTGTTCCAGCCGGTATTTCTCGTCAAGGTGCTGGTTGATGTGAGCCATTACACGCCGAATGCGCCGGCGATGATCAATTATCGTTTCTGTTGAATGCATATCATATTACACTTTAGTAACCATTCGACACTAGAAACACGGCGGGTGTTTGTTAGTATGAGGATTGATAGCATTTATTCGGTTTGTACAGCATATTTAATCCCCAAATCGCAGAGGATTTTTTTTGGTTTGTAGACCGAACAATGTTGCCAATAGACCCCGGCCTATACCAGCTTATTTCAGCAGAGGACTTCTTGCCATAATGCTCAATGATTATTACCAACTAACCACTGTGCATTACAATAGATAGTGTTGATTTTTATAA
>JAFDDW010000554.1 GCA_019310665.1 Deltaproteobacteria bacterium | reverse complement strand
GAATACCGCCTAAAAGGCAGAAAATTGCAGTTTTAAGCCACCAGGGTAAAACCGGGTCATCGGAAACGATAACGTACCAGGGTATTCCGGCAAATACTGCAGAAAAGAGCCCAACCACAAAAGTCAGCGAACCGATGTGTCGAAGTATTGTCATATCTATCCTCCTTTTTGCCTCAGTTCACCCTAAGTGCCAGCATCGAGATGGATCCGCCCACGAAGAGATGGCCGGATGATATCTAAAATAAAGCAAGGGGTCAACATCATCGAAAAACCCATTAAAAAAAACAAGGCGCTTATCCGGAAAGTCCAAGTTACCATAAAAAAACGCCCTGTGGGAGCGGCTTCCCCTCCGGGGCGTAAGCCTTACGGGCTGGAGGCAGCCGCGATCAATTGCAGGGTTTTACTTGACTCTTAAAGCCACCCTGTGATTTGGTAGTAGAGCAAAATTTTAAAATGCTGGAATAGTCGCGAAAAATTTTCCGGATAGTTGATGCACCATGCAGACCTTTAAAACCTATTACAAATCACCGCTGGGGCCCATTGAAATCGTCGGAAGCCCGGACAGCATTTTAGCATTGAATTTTGTGGAAGATATGCTGCCGGGAGATGGTGAACTAATCTTCTGTGTAAAAGAGTGCCGCAAGCAATTAGCCGAATATTTTAAAGGGGAGCGCCAAAAATTCTTTCTAAACCTTCAGCCTGCGGGCACGGATTTTCAAAAATCGGTGTGGCGGCAATTGGAAAAAATTTCTTACGGTAAGACCACATCTTACGGAAAGATCGCTGATGTCATCGGCAAACCCAATGCCAGCCGGGCTGTTGGCAGCGCTAACGGAAAGAATCCCATTGCCATTATCATCCCCTGCCATCGGGTCATCGGCAGTGATGGGAGCCTGACAGGATACGGCGGCGGGTTATGGCGCAAGGATTGGTTATTGAGGCTTGAAAGAGGATACTACCGGCCTGAAGATATAATCGCCTAGAATCGGTTTTAAAGTATTTGAATAAACTAAAAATATAATATCCCCGTCATCAAGATCACTTCCGATTAATAGCCGAACCGTCTGATGGCCTTGGTATCCTTGCGCCAGTTTTTCTGGATCCTCACAAATAACTTCAAAAATACCTTGGTGCCAAGCAGTTGTTCGATCTGCTCGCGGGACCGGGTGCCGATTTGCTTCAGCTTGCTGCCGTTTTTGCCGATGACGATCCCTTTCTGGGAGCTTCGCTCCAGATGAATGGTGGCCTCAATCGAGATGAGCCGCCCCCCCTTTTTTTCTTTGAAGGTATCCACGGTCACCGCGGTGGCATAGGGGATTTCTTCCCCCGTCATCCGGAATACCTGTTCGCGGACCAGCTCGGCTACCATGAACCGTTCAGACACATTGGTGAGGGTGTCCTCCGGAAAAAAAGGCGGACCGGCGGGCAATATTTTTTCCATGGTTGCAATCAGGTCATCAATCTGGGTGCCAAGGCGAGCGGATATGGGCACGACTTCTTTGAACCCGTATACCGTCGACCACTTATCGATGATTTCAAGCATAGCGGATTTTTTGATGAGATCGATTTTATTCAAGGCCAGGATCACCGGACGGTTCTGGTTTTTCAGTTTTTTGACGAGATATCTTTCGGCGTTGGGATCGGGTCGAGAAACATCAACCACAATCAGGACCAAATCTGCATCGCCCAGGGCGGAAAATGCCGCATCCACAATGCGCACATTCAGCTTGTCTTTGGCCTGGAACACGCCCGGCGTGTCAAAAAAAACCATCTGTGATTTCGAACGGTGCAGCACGCCCAGAATGCGGTTGCGGGTGGTCTGGGGCTTTTTGGAGGTGATGGAGATTTTTTCCCCCAGCATCCGATTGAGCAGGGTGGACTTGCCGGCGTTGGGCGCACCCACAATCGAGACGTAACCGGATTTAAAATCGGTATACGGGTCGTTGATGTCTGTCATTTTCTGTATGCCTCTCGGCGATGGCTGATTCTTAAAATAAGAACTGTATCTCCGATGATAGAATAAATTACCCGATAATCCCCAACTCGAAATTTTCTTAAGCCAGAGAATTTTCCGGATAATATGGGAAAAAATTCTGCTTTTCCCGGAAGTTCTTCGTCAATTTTACTCAAGATTTTTTCAGATTGAATTTTGTCTATCCTCTTGAGATCACGTGCCACTGATTTTTTGAAAGCGATTTTAAAGCTCAAGTTCTTTCCTCATATCTTCAACAGTGATGATCGGATCAGTGGTATCGTGTAGCCGGTCATAGGCAACCTGCAAATCTGCCAAATCGGTCAAATAAGATTCTAAAGCCTTTTGAACATGAAAAGATTTAGGCCTTTCAGTTTCTTCAGCGATTTCAGATAGCTTTGAAGCAAGGTCTTCTGGAATTCTTACGGATAGTGCAGTGCTCATACAAAACCTCCATTGTGTTTAAGTGTAATACATTGTAAGCATTCTGGGGATGGATTTCAAGGCATTTCTCCAATATTCCAGCATTCCAGATTGAAATCACATCATGTTTGCACATGATTTATGCCATAGCCAGGTTGAATATTTAAGCAATTCTATTGATTTTAATAGAAATGACAGAGCGAAGCGATACCACAAATCTTCAATCGTTCCGCCGCAGGCGGATCAATATTCAATTCCGGCTTGTCCGGGTTAGGTGTTTGTCAGGGTCAAAATTGCGTTCCAGACGGCATCCTTGCCCCGGCGTGTTTTGGTCGAGAACAGGATCACATCTTCTTTTTCCACCGCCAAATCCCGGACGATGGCAGTCTGCTGTTTGATCACTTTAGTTTTTGATAGCTTATCGGTTTTGGTGAGAA
>JAFDDW010000553.1 GCA_019310665.1 Deltaproteobacteria bacterium | reverse complement strand
TGATGTAATCATCAACGACCTTATAGCACATCCAGTCAATTCTTGTTGAGTACTTAACCAGTGGTATATATGGACTTACACTCAGATGATCTATTCTGGCAAGAAAACCGTGATCCCTGAAAGCTGCAACAATCTGATCAAGGGACTTCTCGGTTACCCCATGAAATCCGATGACCGAACCCACGTCGACGTCGTCATCCCATGGCAGTAAATCGTTATCTCTAATCGCTCCAAGACAGGTTCCCTGTCGAAGGAAAAAGGTCACTCCGAAACTATCCAGGATATGTTTGACCTCCTTTAGCGCCTTGATTGCATTCCCTCGGTCTATTGGTTCTTCTGATGCAAGCCATTTATCTAACCTTTTGTTATCTTCAGTACTCATGCTACTATCCATCAGCTTTCACTCTTCCTTAATTTATTGAGAGACTAAAAAAATGGCACCGACAATGATGCCGCGTACCAATCCCCGGGTATGACAATCTTCCTCAGCGGCAGACGTAAAGGGTAAAAATTCGCTTTTTGAGAGCAGATCAAGCAAAAAAATCGAGGTCGATGGGGTTGTGTGACGGCGAGGGATGAATACCACCATACTGTGCCGCTACTGATGCGGCAGCAAGCCCAATTGGCTCCATCCAATACAGAATGAAGATCGTAATGTCAACCCGGTAATTAGCTAATTTCCATCCACGAATAGTGAATTTTGAATATAAAACACCTGGGACACAAAAGCGGAACAACTTCGTTGATTTTCTGTATCAAGCGTGCCAAGTTTTGCCGGAAAGCCTTGTCGGTCAGCCCCGGTCGTTCGACCTTGAGGCTCTCGACAGGTTCCCGGATGCAAATCCGTATAGGGGTTGATGTGATTTATCGGCAATGATATAGAAGGCGGCTACAATGTCTCTTTTTTGAAAAAAATAAAACAATGAGATCTATCAGAAATAAAAAAGGATATACAAAATGACAGATTTTCAGCAACTCAGCCCCCAGGAACTCCAGGAAATCAAGCAGCAATTAAAGCAACGGTATCGCGAATTTCAGTCCAAAAACATTACCCTGGATATGACCCGGGGCAAGCCGTGTGCGGAACAACTCGATCTTGCCATAGGTCTTTTCGACTGCGTAGACGGCAGCCATTACACCGCGCAAGACGGCTCGGATTGCCGAAATTACGGCGGGCTGGATGGACTTGCTGAGGCCAAAGCGCTTTTTTCCGCGTTGATGCAAGTCGAGGTGAACGAAATCATCATCGGAGGGAACTCCAGTCTCAACATGATGCACGACGCTTTCATGCGCGCCATGGTCAATGGTGTGACCGCCAACAGCTCACCCTGGAAATTACTGCCCAAGGTTAAATTTCTGTGCCCCAGTCCCGGGTATGATCGTCATTTTTTTGTCTGTCAGTATCTGGGGATTGAGATGATCACCATTGCGATGAAAGAAGACGGTCCCGACATGGATACGGTTGAAAATCTGGTGGCAGCCGACGACAGCATCAAAGGCATCTGGTGTGTACCCAAGTACAGCAATCCCACCGGTGCCGTCTATTCCGACCGCGTCGTGGATCGTCTGGCCAGCATGAAAACCAAAGCGGATGATTTCATAATTTTCTGGGACAACGCCTATGAGGTGCATCACCTGGGGAAAAAGCCTGCCAGGCTTAAAAATATTCTGACAGCCTGCAAACAAGCCGGTCATCCCGATAGAGTGTTGATATTTGGCTCGACATCCAAAATTAGCTTCGCCAGCGCCGGTCTGGCTATGATGGCGGGCAGCAAGGCCAGTATGGACCGGGCCAGGAAGCAAATGTCGTTTCAAACCATCGGCCCGGACAAGCTCAACCAGTTGCGCCATGTGAGGTTTTTTAAAAATATGGCCGGCATTGAAGACCAAATGAAAAAACATGCCGCTATCTTAAAACCAAAATTTGACGCCGTGCAAAGCGCCCTGGAAACGGAGCTGGGAGGAAAAAACATTGCAACCTGGAGTCAACCGGCCGGTGGCTATTTTGTCAGCCTCGACACCCTGGAAGGATGTGCCGGTCCGGTGATCCGGATGGCTGCTGAGGCGGGCGTCAAATTAACGCCGGCAGGTTCCACTTTCCCGTATATGAAGGATCCATTGAACCGCAATATTCGCCTGGCGCCGTCTTTCCCGCCCCTGGAAGATATTCATCTGGCAATGGAACTGGTGGCTATTTGTATTCAGTTGGTCAGTATTGACAAACTTCTGGCAGGGTAAAGAGTTTCACTATATTCCACACGAACGAGTAGCGACTGAATGAATGGGTATTAGCCTATTCACGGTCTTTACTTATTAGAGGGTGGTATGTCCCATAAAAGATGAACATCGAACGTTGGACGTTCATCTTTTGAAACAAGTCCGTGCGGCATAAATGCAACGTATGAACATTTACAAAATAACTTGGCGCTATTGGGGGGGTAAGTCCCCGCTCGGGTTTGGAACGGGGTTTACCGTCTGATCGCGAACAAAATTAGCGGCGCGCTCTTTTGGAAGCTTTTAAAGGATTAATTTTGGCCTTTTTGGCCTCGGCGGCTGCGCTAACATGGGATGCCATGTTGCAGTTTCCGCTTTTCCATTTCACTGAGGGATCGGGACAGGCTGAACAAAACCAACCGGTTGAATATTCGGCACCGCGGTTGCAACCCTGGCACTTTTCGACGATCTTATGGCAAATCCCCTCGCTGTAAGAACACCCTTTAGCTGACATAAACGGGCACTCAACGCCTAGCTGACATAAACGGGCACTCAACGCCTTCTTTAATGGTTGTACAAATCATTGGAATCACCCCCTTGAATAAAATTTGGTTAACATAAAAAAAGCCGGGAACCGTTTGGACCCAACCAAAACAGATTAAAAATTGCGCGGAATATAATGACCTCCGGCGTAATTGTCAATAAAAATTTTATAAAAAGATTTAAATTTCTAAATTCGTGATCTATACTTGATTTTTAGCCTTTAATCATTGAAAATAAATGATCAAGTTGCCTAATATGAGTTCCAAATCCAAAATAAAAAAACAGGAAAATGATTCCGCTGCCATCATCCAAAAGGCGATCGACGTTTTAAAGATAGAAGCCGAAGGCATTCTCAATCTGGTTGACCGGATCGATGATAATTTTTCCGAAATGATTGAGCAGATTTGCGGTTCCAGCGGTCGGCTGATTATTGCCGGTATTGGAAAATCGGGCATTGTGGGACGCAAAATCGTTGCGACCTTAAACGAATGATATCTTTATTGCCCTGTCTAATAGTGGTGAAACCGATGAACTGTGCATTCTGCTGCCGAGCATCCGGCAGATCGGATGCAAAATCATTGCTTTTACGGGTTCCAAAAATTCCACCCTGGCGACCCAAAGCGATATCGTTATCGACGTGGGAGTAGAGTGCGAGGCCTGTCCGCTGGGTCTGGCGCCCACCGCCAGCACCACCGCCATGCTGGCCATGGGTGATGCACTGGCGGTGGTTTTGCTGGAAAAAAAGCATTTCAAAACCAGTGATTTTAGAATGATTCATCCCGGTGGAACACTCGGCCAGCGGCTGGCCGGCAAAGTTAAGGACCTCATGTTCACCGGGCCGTCCCTTCCCCGGGTATCCGAAGGAACATCCATGCCGGAGGCCATCAAAGAAATTGACCGCGGCAAATTGGGAACGACCCTGGTACTGACGTCTCAAAACAAACTGAGCGGCATTATTACCGATGGAGACATCCGGCGCATGGTGGCATCCGGTCAGTCGATTTTGGAGCTCACCGTAGAAGATGTCATGACAAAAAACCCACAAACCCTAGAAGAAAATTCGCCGACCTATGACGCCTTGAATATAATGGAAAAGTACCAGATCACCGTGCTTCCCATCGTCAATTCACAGGGAGGGGTCCAGGGCATCTTGCATCTGCACGATATACTGGGCAAAGGCGAATTCAAATTTAACGGAACCTGAACCGGTTGAACCGGAAATTCGAA
>JAFDDW010000552.1 GCA_019310665.1 Deltaproteobacteria bacterium | reverse complement strand
ATTGGAAGTCGTGTGGGCCATTTTGGATCGATCATAGTAACGAGTCAGTTTCACATGACATCGGGAACAGGTGACCGGAGAGATAAACCGATATTCGGGCCGGTCATCGAGATAAATCGGGTTTAGTAAAATATCCCGTATCCGGCCGGAGCGTCCGGTGACCTGACGGTTGTTGAACCAGCCTTCCTTGCGGGCCGTCACCCGCAGCTCTGTCCCCACTGAATGTGCGACGACGAGTTCATAACGTCCTTCCCGGTCGGTAAGGGTATAGGTTTCTTCTCCGGCTACTCTTACTTTTGCCTTGTCCACCGGACCATAAGTGGAGGTCACCCGGCCCCGGATAATCGTACCCCGGTGATTCTCGGTCAACGCTTGAGCGGCACTGGTGGTCATATAATAGCCGGCGGCTGCAAGAAAAACTGCAGCAAATGCAATTCCCGTCAAATAAGACTTTTTTGTAATTTTCGTCATATAGCAGACCTTGTTGAATAGTTTACTGGTTGAATGGTTGATTAGGTAAATTATAGTCATAATTTCAGAATGTTACGACTGTTAAAAAACTTTTGGGACACAGATTTGCACAGATAAACGCAGATTAGTACAAACCACCTGGCGGCGGAATCCCTGCCAGATATACAAAGGTGCCTACTTGCTATGTGTTCTTTCTCGCCGAAGACGAAACTAACGTTCTTTTTAATCCGTGTTCATCCGTGTTCATCTGTGTCCTAATTGTCCTTTCTTTTTAAACTCGAAGTGTCTAATTATTTTGCAAATATGGGATAAATCCATATTTACAACCACTTAACCAATCAACTAATCAACCAATCAACTATATCTGTATAGACATAACCTAACAAAGTTATTAGCGCTTAGCCGGGGATATGTTCTTCCGGAAATAGAACGCGTTTAGGCCTTGACGACTACAGTACCCTGCATGTTCTGGTGCATCTCACCGCAGATTGCATTACAGGAGAACGTGAAGGTTCCAACTTTATCGGCGATAAAAGATACATAGGTCGCCTTGCCCGGCTGGATGCCGTCGGTTAAATACACACCGAAATCCTTTAAGCTGAAACCATGGACCACATCACTGCTGGTTAACTTGAAAACTACGACATCGCCTTTGGACACTTCAATAACCGGCTTTTCGATCGGCTCTCCCTTTTGTTTCCAGAAGGATACGACTTTATAGGCCGGCACTTCTCCGATTAACCAACCCCTTTCCGCATGCCCGGTAAGCGTGAACTGCTTTGCATCCGGCGGAATATTTTTCGAGGCCGCATAGCGATCATAAAAGGATATACCAAATGGCAGACCCCCTAAAACCAGAGCGATCACAATCAGAAAAAAGAGATCTAGTTTTTTGTTGCCACTATTCATGAGTCACTCCTAATTACTCCACCCTGAAAAATAGCGATATCAGGTGCAGGTAAAATAAAAATTAAATGCGCAGCATTAAGTAATTAATCCGCCGGACTTAGGGCCATAAAACAATTTTCAGTTTTGAAAGAAATATTTATCACCCTGAATATGCTATTTTTTAAGGCGGATTAATTCGGGTTAATTTAACAATATCAACCGGCCGGACCGTTTATCCACTCCCAGGAGCTGGACGATCTCATTGCCCGCATCCACAACTTCGACTTCATAGAAACCGCCGTTGTCCGTAACCTTGCCGATTTCGAGGTCGGGGTTTAATTTTCTTACATAACCGCTGACAATGTCCCGGGCCTGCTTTTCAGTAACAGTAGATTTTTGTGCCAGAAACCCGCTTGAATCACGCCGTTGGGGCACGTAATCACCGCCGCCGGATTGTCCATAGCCACAGGCCGCAGCGATGTCCGTCCAGACAAACTGAGTCATTGCCGCCATAGATAAAATCGCGATTCCCATTACCAATGTTTTGCTTAGCTTTGTCATAATTGTTCCTCCTTTGTTATTTAAAGATCGACCTCTCGTTCATCCTAATCAGCAAGCACCGTGCCAGATGCCGCCATTAATCAAGATCAATTTATAATATATTGATTTAGTATACTTTTATTAATGCAATCGAATTAAACACAAATTTTTACAGCAGGGAGATCCCTGAACAGGACCAAAAAGCGGGTATAAAGTATCCGCACATTCGCTCCAGATGAGTAAAAACTACCCGGATGGTCCATTGGCATTGGGGATAACCTTAAGAGAAATGAGTCGGGAAGATTTAACAGAGCAGAGAACGGTTACTTAAATAAATTGGGGGGGACCCACCCGTATCAGCAAATTGAATGCGCGAAATAGGCATCCCGGACAGGTGGGTCGGGTCGAATTTATCAGATGCGACAATGAAAATGCCGGTATACGGGTAGGTGCCAAATCCGACAACCGAAACAATACGGTCAAATTCATTTGGGTGGGGATCGGATTCAAAGCCACATGACCTGTTTTGATCCGCGGGCTGGCACCCCTGGTTCGCCATATCCGCATCCTTCCCCGGTATGTGGGGATGCGCCGCTGCGGCACAATTTAAACAACCGGCGCCACCCTGGCAACTGTTTGCCATAACACCACCGGCTGAAAAACTAATGCCAACCAGTAATATAAACATGATGCAGAGCGTTCTTCGAGAAAACACATTGACTATGTTTAGTTTTAGATTCATACCACTAAGTAGTATATAAAAAATAAAAACAGGCGTCAACAATAAAATTGCAAAGTGAGAATACCAAACATATGAGGGGTTAACCTAAAAATCATTTAAAATGATCTAAGTAATCGCCATATCCCTGGCTTTCAAGATCTTCTGTGGGGACGAACCGAAGCGCCGCGGAGTTGAGACAGTACCGTAAGCCGGTCGGCGG
>JAFDDW010000551.1 GCA_019310665.1 Deltaproteobacteria bacterium | reverse complement strand
AAAGAAAAAACACAAATTACAGAGATAAGGTAATAATAGATAACTCTTAAAAATTACAAATTAGCAGGGGAGGCTATTCATTATGGAAACCTTGAGTTTAGCTGTCAACGGGGAGAAGGTGGAATCCCTGATCGATCCCAAAACGACTTTACAGGAGTTTTTGCATGACACCTTGAGGCTGACCGGCACCAAGGAAGGCTGCGGTTCAGGTCTGTGCGGTTGCTGCACCGTTATGGTGGACGGCAAAGCGGTGAAGTCCTGTCTCATTTTTGCACTGCAGGTCCGGGGCAAATCCATTCGGACCATTGAAGGACTGGCCTATGAAGACACCCTGGACCCCGTTCAGAATGCGTTTGTCGAAAACGGCGCCATCCAATGCGGGTTTTGTTCGGCCGGAATGATCATGTCAAGCAAAGCGCTTTTGGACGAAAGCCCGCATCCATCGGAACAAGAGGTTCGGCATGCCCTATCGGGAAACCTCTGCCGCTGTACCGGATATCATAAGATCGTCAAAGCCGTACTGAGTGTAGGCGAGAAATAAGGGAGGTCTGCCCCATGGAGTCAAAGGAAGAATATCAATATATTGGTAAGTCTGAATTTAATGTAAACGCTGCAGCAAAAGCTACCGGTCGGGCAATGTTTTGCTCAGATATGGAACTTTCCGGAATGCTTTATGGAAAAGTGAAACGAAGCCCGTATCCCCATGCCAGAATTATCTCCATCGATACCTCGGCGGCCGAACGCCTGCCCGGTGTAAAAGCCGTGATCGTGGGTGATGACAAGACCTGCCCATTCCGTTTTGGTGCCGGAATTGCGGACGAGCATGTCCTGGCGAGGGAAAAGGTATTATATGTCGGTGACCCGGTTGCGGCGGTGGCTGCCGAAAGCAAGGACATCGCACAGGCAGCGGTGGATCTTATCGAGGTGGAATACGAAGAGCTTCCGGCGGTTTTTGATGGCGATGAGGCCTTCAAAAAAAATCCACCGGCAATCCTGCATGAAGACTTGAAAAATTACAAGACGCTGCGGTCGGTCCCGCCCAAGTTTGATGAAAACCGGCCCAATGTTTTCAATTACTTCAGAATCAGGCGTAATCATGCTGAGGATGCTTTTAAGGAAGCTGACCTTGTTTTTGAGAACCGGTTTGAAACGGCCATGATCCATCATGTCCAGATGGAACCCCACTGTGGAATAGCCCAGATTGATGATACCGGAAGACTCGTGGTCTGGGGTACGAGTTCGAAGCCTTACGGCATGCATCGGGATATCGCGGAATCAAGAGGCCTGCAGTCATCCGCGGTGAGGGTAATCATTCCCGCTCACGTGGGCGGAAGTTTTGGTGGACGGGAGCCAAAGGCGGAACAGGTCGCCGCATCACTGGCCCTGGCCCAGAAGGGAAAGCCCCAGAGACCCGTTAAAGTGTGGTGGACCCGGGAAGAGCATCTGAGTACCACGACCACCCGGGCGCATTATATTGTGGACATCAAGACCGGTGTTAAAAAAGACGGTACCATACTGGCCAATAAGATGAGACTGCTTCTGGTGGGCGGCGCCTATGCCGGCACCGGTTACCTGACGGCACGCAACGCCGCTTTTGGCCCGGCTGCAAATTACCGCACCGAAAACTTTAGCCTGGATGCCTATGGCGTATATACCAACCAGCGTATGGCCGGTGCATTCCGGGGCTTCGGTAATGCCGAGGCCCTGTGGGGGATGGAATCGCAGATGGACATCATT
Organism: Deltaproteobacteria bacterium; assembly: GCA_019310665.1. GTDB lineage: Bacteria > Desulfobacterota > Desulfobacteria > Desulfobacterales > JAFDCJ01 > JAFDCJ01. The sequence continues at coordinate 1,108 of JAFDDW010000551.1, read as the reverse complement.
GCCGAAGCATTGAACATGGACCCCCTGGAATTTAGATTAAAGAATTGCATCGATGAAGGCGATTTGAATGCCTTCCAGGAAGTAATGCACAGTGTCGGGGCCAAAGAGTGCCTGCAGGCTGCGGCCGAAGCCATTGAATGGGGGAAAAAAACCGAGGCCGCAGAACCTCACCTGAAAAGGGGTCAGGGGATCGCTCTGGGCAATAAGTACAGTATTGTACCGACAGCCTCGGCCGCGATTGTCAAAGTGCACCCGGACGGGTTGGTTGAATTGAGGACCAGCACCGTGGATTTGGGACAGGGTTCGAGCACCATATTTTCCCAGATGATTGCAGAAGAATTCAAGGTCCCGGTTTCAAAAGTGCGGGTCTTGAATCCGGATACCGATATTACACCCTTTGACCTGGGCACGGCGTCGAGCCGCTCAACGTTTAATATGGGCAATGCGATTATTAAGGCTTGCGGGGATGCCAAGCGCCAGTTGTTTGAGCTTGCTGCCAAAGAGTTGGAAGCCGATGAAAGCGATTTAGAAACAGAGGATTCCAAAGTCTTTGTCAAAGGGTCTCCCGAACGAAGCATTGAGATCAAAGATCTCTTCGTTCCCATGGTCATCGGCGGGTATACGTTAAAGGAAGGTGCGGAAATCCTGGGGAAGGCAACCTATTACCTGCCGGGCGTGATGCCGGATCCGGAAACCGGTGCTTCCGAAAGACCGGCCTCGTTCTACATGTTTGTGGCCCAGGCCGCCGAGGTTGAAGTGGACACCCAAACCGGCAAAATCAGGATCATTAAGATCGTCACCGCCAATGACTGCGGAAAGGCCATTAACCCGATGCAGGTTGAAGGACAACAGGAAGGCGGTGTTTTGAGCATGGGAATCGGCAGCGCCCTGCTGGAGGAAGTGATTACGGATAACGGGGTCATGCTCAACCCGCAATTTGCGGATTACAAAATTCCGACCACCCTGGACTGCCCTGATCTGGATAATTACAAATCCGCAATTATCGAGACCCCTCATCGAGAAGGGCCCTGGGGAGCCAAAGGCGTGGGCGAGGGCACAATGGTGGCGACGGCGCCGGCAATCGCAAATGCCATATATGATGCGATTG
>JAFDDW010000550.1 GCA_019310665.1 Deltaproteobacteria bacterium | reverse complement strand
TTAGAGCGCCAAACTGACATGCCCGGACACAATCGCCCAGTCCCATGCAGCCGACAGCACAACTTCGGTGCCCTCCGGACAGCATAGACTGGCCCAGGCAGGTGTTCACCCCGTAATAGATGTAATTGGTTTCAGCGCGATGCCCACCGGTACATGTGTTGTAGGATTTCGGCGGTTCTGCCATACCGACTTCCATACCCATAACTTCAGCCGCCATCTGGGCAGAGTCCGGTCCGCCCACGATACATACGCTGGGAAGCGCCTTACCGCCAACCACCGCAACAGCCGCTGCTGAACAGCCGGTATAGCCGCATCCGCCGCAGTTGGCACCTGCAAAACAGCCTTCCACCTGTGCGATACGCGGATCTTCCCAGACATAAAATATTCTTGAAGCCGCTCCCAATATAATTCCGCAAACCGCGCCCAGCCCCAGCATGAAAATTGTACCTTCGATCATAGCCACTCCTCAGGTGCCTGATTTTTTCTCATCTCAAAAGAAGTTTTTCTATCACTTTAATTTTGTTATTTCAAGTTTAAAAATGGGTCACCGCTAAGAGCGGATCGAGGCTCTTGAATGCGGAAGTCGGAATGCGGAATGCGGAATAAAAGTGAATTGGGAATGCGGAATGTAAGCGCATAGAGCTTAGGGCATGGTGCATAGCGTACAGATCGAAAATTCGGAACTTTCAGAGAAATCTGACACTTTGCCCTATGCGCCATGCGCTATGCATTGGGTAGCAAGTGACCAGCGACCCGGTATCGAGCATCTCTTAGCCAGTGACCAGTAGCCAGAAACCAGAGACCATACACCTTCTACCACCTTTTATATAAATCCCAAATCCGCAATCGAAAGACCCGTAACCCGTACCTCGTATCTCGCAACCCGCAACCCGCAACCCGCAACCCGCAACACGGAACTAACAGACCCCGCAAATGTGGCAGGTTTCCACCTGACAGATGGGCGTTGTCAGCTCTTGCTTGGCGCGTTGATATTCGCGCTGGAGAAAAGATTTTTTAATACCGTGATCGATGAAATCCCAGGGCAGTTTTTCATTCAAATCACGTTCGCGGAGAACATAAAAATCAGGGTTTACGGGCACTGTTTTAAGGGTTTGGGCCCAGTTACCCTTGTTGGCATGGGCCGATAACAGGATATCCGCAACTTTTCGATCTCCCCTTGAAAACATTGCCTGCAGATATGCCCATCTGGGAATATCCGAATTTATCCGCAGATTGGCGACTTTTTTCAGTTCATTTTTTATTTTTTTAGTTTTTCTTTTTAAGGTCTTGACCTCATCCATGGCCGCCCACTGAAAAGGAGTAGACGGCTTGGGAACAAAGGAATTGAGACTGACGGTAATAGTACCGATACGCTTGCGGGCGCGGCTGGATGTTAAAAAGCGATGTTTGATCTGTTTGACCAGTTTTATGATCCCATCGACATCAGCTTCGGTTTCGCCCGGGAGACCGATCATAAAATACAATTTCAAATTGGGGATTCCATTGTCAACAAGCACCCCGGCGGCGGTTAAAATATCTTCTTCGGTGATTCCTTTGTTGATGACCCGGCGCATTCGTTCTGATCCGACTTCCGGAGCGATGGTGGCTGTTTTAACGTTGCTTTTTTTCAGGATCGACAACAACCCAGGTGTGAGCCGATCGGCCCGCAGGGAACTGAATGAAAATCTGATGTTTTGATCATTAAATTTTCCGCACAATTCTTCAATTTCGGGAAGATCGGATACGGCGGCGCCCACCAGGCCGATACGGTCGGTCAGCCGGGCACCCCGCTCGATTGTTTGTTCTAACTGAGCGATGGGCCGGAATCTTGGCGGACGATAAATAAAACCTGCGCTGCAAAAACGACAGCCATGGGGACAACCGCGGCCGACTTCAATTAAAAATGATCGATCAAAGGTCGTATGGGGGGTTACAACGGCATTGCACGTTGAAATCTGATTCAGATCTTTCAGGTAGACGCGCTTAATTTTTGGCGGTACATCCTCCAGGGGTTCAAAAGCCGCAAGGGTACCGTCATCATGGTATCTGGGCTGGTAAAAGGCGGGCACATAGGCACCGGGGACATCGCGCGCCAGATTTTTCAACAGAACTCTTTTGCTGGTGCGGGGTTCGAAGATCTGAAAAAACCGGGGCAGGATGCCCTCGGCCTCGCCCAGGAGAAAACAATCGATAAAGGGTGCAATCGGTTCGGGATTCAGAAAACAGGCAACGCCACCGGCAATCACCAGGGGATGCCGGGCGCTTCTCTCACCGGATCGCAGGGGTATTCCGGCTTGATCCAAAATAGTCAGCAAATGGGGATAATCGTTTTCAAAGGAAATAGAAAAGGCGATGATATCAGCATCGGCAATGGGCCTGCCCGACTCAATGGTGGCCGGCCGGCCGGTTTCCGACCCCTTGCCATCCGACAGGAAAGCTCTTTCGCATACCACACGATCCAACTTGTTTAGAAGATCATATAAAGTCTGATACCCGAGACTGGACATGCCGACATGATAGCGATTCGGATACACCAGAGCAACACTGATGCGCCCCTTCCATTGCTTCCGAATGGTACCGATCTCGGAATCAACAAGTTGCCGGGCGGTGTTCTGTTTTTTCCCCACCATTTTGCCGGTTTCTCTTGTGGGTTGACCATTGTTATTTAAACCCACCGGTCTACATCGGTCCCGCAGACAGGTGCCGGGCTACGCCCCTGAGGCGAGCCACACCATGAGAAATATATACCTGCAGACAGGGTTTGGCAACCGATTCCGGACCCACTCCGGCAGAATAATCAGATAGGGCTAATCAGCTTTTCTTCTTAAAAACGTGGGGACATCCAGT
>JAFDDW010000549.1 GCA_019310665.1 Deltaproteobacteria bacterium | reverse complement strand
ATATCTGGGCAAACGCCAGGGTGAGCATTGCAAGGTAAACACCGGACAAACGCACGCAAAACCAGCCGATTATAAGTGCCAATAGTCCGATTAACAAAGGCGCCATAAATAGGGCCAGTTCCATCGGCGTCTGCAGATAGTGAACCATGAGCGCAGCGGCATAGGCACCGCCACCGAAAAAAGCCGCGTGCCCAAAAGACAACATGCCGCCGGGCCCCATTATAAAGTATAGGCCCATACTGGCCAGAGCGAAAATAGCAATCTCTGTCATTAATATAAGTTGGAAACGTCATTAATATAAGTTGGAAACTACCGGCAACTAGCGGGAGCAACCCAATTGCCGCCAAAAAAATCAGGCCCCATAAACGCAACTTTTTAGATGCCGGTTGAAGCAGTGCCGGGGATGCATCTGCGGAACCGGTTCGCCGGGCTTCAGATTTTCCGAAAAACCCATAGGGCCGAATTACCAAAACAACCGCCATCACTAAAAACATCATGACCAGAGTACTTTGCGGAAAAGTCAGAATGCCAAAGGCGCTAAGTTCGCCGATAAGGACTGCTGCCAGATAGGCACCGATTATACTCCCCATCCCTCCGACGACAACAATAACAAAGGCCGCAGCGATAACATTCATATCCATTAAAAGATCCGCACCGCCCTTTGGCAATTGGATGGCGCCACCCAACCCGGCCAGAAATGAACCCAAAAAAAATACGCCGGTATATAGTCTGGCTTGATTCACTCCCAGGACGCTGACCATCTCACGATCTTCAGTTGCGGCCCTTACCAATACTCCCCAGCGCGTGCGGTGAAACATCAGCCAGATCCCCCCGAGCACCAGCGGTGCAATGACTATTAACACCAGATCATACTGGGGTATCAGGCTGCCCATGATGTTGACGCTACCGTCTATCCCGGGCGCCCTTGGCCCGAGAAGATCTTCGGCTCCGAAAATCCAACGGGTTCCGTCTTGCAGGATTAAAACAATCCCAAAAGTTGCCATCAACAGGAAAAGTTCCGGGACATGGTACAGTCGTCTCAATAAGGAAATTTCTACAAAAACACCAAGGACCCCAACTACCAGCGCGGCACCCAACACGCCGATCCAAAAAAAATAGAAGTTTTGCGGGAGGAAAGAAATGAAAGAATAAGCCACATAGGCACCGACCATGTAAAAAGACCCGTGGGCAAAGTTAACTATCCGGGTAACGCCGAATATGAGGGACAATCCAGAGGCAATCAAAAATAATGATGACGCATCCGATAAACCGGTTAAGAATTGTACAATATAAAAACCCAATGTGTGTACCCGATGATAAGGGCTATGCCCCATAGCCGTCAGGCTAAGCATGTATTGTTAACGTTTTAATGTTTTTAGACGGCAAATCACAAATCTCAATAACCAAATATCAAACAAATCCCAATTTCCAATTACAAAATGACCCAAACAAGGCTGTTTCGATATTGGTTTTTGGCTTTTGTTTGAGATTTGTAATTTGCTTTTTGTAATTTATTTGGGATTTGTAATTTGTAAATTGAGATTTCTCTCATTTACCATCCACCCATATTCTTAGCCTGACGGCTATGAGGCTTCGCCCCTCCAAATGGAATACTGGAATAGTGGACATCTGAAACCTACTCTCGTGGTCTCATCTGCTTTACTTCCGCATCTCCTGGCAGATAATCTTTCCCGTCGGCATATTTCCAGTTAATCATGATACCTTTACCTTTTGCCAAGGCAACGCGGCCGACATAAGCGCCCATGGTTGACTGATGGTCAATTTTACGAAAAGTTATCGGCCCGATCGGTGAATCAAATTCCAATCCTTCCATTGCATTCACCATTTCTTCCGTTTGGGTGGAGTTGGCTTTCTGCAGCATTTTGGCCACCGCCATCATCACATTGTAACCAACAAGAGATCCCATTCGAGGATAATCGTTAAATTTTTCTTTATAATTTTTTACAAACCGCAGATGCTGCGGGCGCTCAATATCATACCAGGGGTATCCGGTAACCAGCCACCCTTCAGGGGCCTCATTTTTTAATGGATCCAGGTATTCGGGTTCGCCGGTAAGCAAGCTGGCCACATATATATTTTTAAAAAAACCCCTCAGTTTTCCTTCTCTGACAAATTTGGCCAAATCACCGGCAAAGGTTACATTATAAACGGCTTCCGGTTTGGCTTCTGAAAGGGCTTGAATCTCGGCCCCGGCATTTATTTGGGACAAGGCCGGCCATTGTTCGGCAACAAACTGAATATCAGGCCGTTTGGATAACAATACTTTTTTAAAGGCTTTAACAGCATCTTTCCCATAAGCATAATTGGGTGCAATGGTTGCCCAACGCTTGGCAGGATGTTTCGCGGCTTCTTCCGCCAGCATGGCTGCCTGCATATAGGTTGACGGCCGCAAACGAAATGTATATCGATTTCCCTTGGACCAAACCAGGGCATCGGACAATGGTTCGGCGGCAACATATAAAACCTGATTGTGCTTGGCGAAATCCGTCAATGCAAGCCCAACGTGGGAGTAAAAGGATCCCATAATTAAAACAACTTTATTTTTCCGGATTAGTTCCTCGGCAATTGTGACAGCGTTTCCCGGCTTGCCCGCATCATCACGGGATAAAACCTTAAGCTTTCTTCCCATAACGCCGCCGGAATTGTTAATTTCCTCAAGCGCCAGCTGCCAGCCATTTCTGTAAGGGATGGTAAAGCTGGTCAGTTTGCTATAGGTATTGATTTCACCAATGGTAATCGTATCAGCAGTAAAAATCTTATCACAACCCATGTTGGTGAAGAATATCGTAATGAATATTAAGATCAGGAGCATCTTGGAAACTCTCATTCTCACATCCTCCTTTCGAGAAACTAAGTTCCTATTCCAATAAGATAAATTAAACGATTTGGCAACGACAGTTAAGTTTTATTGAAATGATTATGATTCTCAGAACATTGACATCGGATTTCATTTTAGATACCATAAAATTTGACTTTTAACATCCCGATCAGGATAAATCAATGATCATAGGTTTAGACGTAGGCGGCACCCATACCGATGTCGTCCTGCTCGATAATCAAGGACTTCAAAAAGAGGTCAAAGTCCCCACTGATCCCTCAGATCTGTTTAGCTCGGT
>JAFDDW010000548.1 GCA_019310665.1 Deltaproteobacteria bacterium | reverse complement strand
TACCCGGAAACGTTGAGCATTCTGTGGACGCACTGGAGGATTCAGTGGTGATCGAAGTTTTTTCTCCGGTTCGCGAAGACTATCTTCCCTGAAACATGATTAATGGCCATTCATCCCTAAGGAAGGGGCTCATCGGTGTAGGCGACATTGGCGTCTTCGGATTTATACAGGCGAAGTTCTTTGCTCTGGCGAATATCTTCAACCCAGTTGGGATTTAACAGGATCGATTTGGCGCTGAGAATGATGTCGGCATGCTTTAGCGCATCTTCTGCCGTTGCGCGATCATAAATCTTGCCGCATATCATAAGGGGTAAATCTGTCGCTTCGCGCGTAATCTGGGCCATGGTTTGATCCGTGCCAAACGCTTTTGCGCTGTAATCATAGGTGGAAACGGAGATGGCATCGATGGGTTCCTTTGACAGCATCTTTATAATCTGCTGCCATTCCGACCTGTCCTGGAACAGGGACACTTCCATGTCGGCTACGCCCCAGTTAGAAATTCTGAAGATCAGCAAACGGTCCGGCGGGACAACCCTGCGTACCGCCTGGATGATTTCATGAGCAAAACGGTATCGGTTCTCAACGGATTCGCCGTATGCATCGGTTCTCCGGTTGGAATACACCGACAGGAAATTACTTATCAGATACCCGTGGGCACCATGCACCTCGATACCGTCAAAGCCGGCCTCGACGGCACCTCTGGCCGTTTCCACAAAACCCGATATGACGTGTTCGATATCAAACCGGCTTATTTCATCGGGGACCGGATAAGGTTCACCGGTTAACGGGTTTTTCTGCTGGGGGGTAATCGGGCTTGGCGCGATGACGCGGTTGGCGGGATTAATTTCCGGCCAGGCCATGCGTCCACAGTGAAACATCTGCATGATAGAGATGGCACCTTCTTTCCGGATGGCATCGACAACCGGCTTCCAGGCCTCAATCTGGCGCTGGGTAATTAACCGTGCCTGCCCCGGGTAGCCCTGGGAGCTCTCATAGTCAGTCACAATCGCCTCGGTATAAACGATGCCGGCGCCGTTTTCAGCCCGCCGTACCAAAAAATCCAGCACATCCTGGCGCGGAATGCTGTCACCCGGCGATGACATCCGCGTCATGGGCGCCACACCGATTCGATTTTTTAAAGTGAAATTTTTTAATTTAAACGGCGAAAAAATAATATCGTTGGTCATGGTATGCATATCCAATTTGAATAGAAAATTAATGTTTGATATAAACCGGAGCCCTAAATTATTTTCCTATGAATATTGGTAAGAAAATATGGGTTGTCAAGGGAGGAATAATATTTGAATCGAAAGATTCAAGTCAAATTTCATGAAAATCCTTTAGCCGAAAAAAGCACCACTTTATCTGCAATGAATTGTATTTTAATATATTTTCCGTTGCTCTTCCATCTACAATTTTAGGGTTGCATTCCTTCAGCTTTTTGTTCTTCAGCCTTCCGGGCGGCCTTTTCGATCCTGGCCTGCTTTAACCTTTCTTTTAGGGCCTCATATTGATCCTTGTCATAAGTCCCAATCTCTTTGGAATGCATTCTCCAGGTTTGCAGACAGATGTTGGCGTCGTAAAAATTTTCTTCAAAGATAAATTCTTCGTAGCATTTCAGGGAATCGTTTATGGATTTTTCATACAGCCGTTTTTTAAATTCATCGTATTGGGCCTGATCAAAATTGCCGGCATCTATGGCCGTGCCGCGCCAGACATTAAGCCGGATGCGCGTATTGTAGAATGCATCTTTTTCCATAGAATGTTTAAGCCGCCAGAATGCGTTGGCGGCTTCTAACTTTAGCATGCGCTGCCTGGCTTTTTCTTCCCGAGTCAGCGAATTCTTGTCTTCTGCCATCGCAAAAGGCGCTAAAAATAGGAGCAGCAAAAGCGCTGCTGTTATGGTTAGAAGTTTTTTGCTCATTCCAGATATAAGTCTATAATAAAAAGGCCGATAGGTCAAAATTTGATGGTTAACGATCCTAACGCTCCAAACACTCCGCGACTATTTCCACCGGATGCCTAATATCCTTGTCACTGAAGTGCTCCATCTGCATCCGGCAGGTCGGGCAATCCGTTACACCGACCGAAGAAGCGGAATGGTTCAGCCTGGAGATCATGTCCGATCCGATTAGTTTGCTTAAATCGTAGTGATCTGCGGCCAGACCCCAGCTGCCGGCCATGCCGCAGCAATGGCTTTTTAGATCCTGCACGGTCAGGCCCTCGATGCGGGAAAGCAGCTGGATGGTGCTGTTGGGATCGTTCTGAATTTTCAAATGACAGGGTGCGTGGTAGGAAACATTAAGATTACATGCTCCCAGTTTAAGGCGGTCAAAGTAGTTATTCAGTAAGGTGCTGATGTGGATGACCTTGTCTTTAACCCTGGACGTGATTTCATTGTCCAGAATCGATTGCCATTCCTCCATTAAGGAAAACCCGCAGGATGAACAGGTGACCACTATGTGATCCACCGTGTCCACCAGGGCCTGCCATTTTTCCAGGTTTTGGCGGACCTTGGCTGTTGCCTCCTTTACCATGCCTTTAGAAAGCATGGGTAACCCGCAACAGTGCTGGGGCGGTGTCACCACGGTCATTCCCATGCTCTTTAATACCATCACTGCGGATTGGCCGATTTGCGGTTTGAGATATGAGGCATAACACCCGGCGAAATACAGAACTCTGGGGTTGCCCCGGCCTTCTTGGGGGTCTATACGCTCAAAAAGAGATCTTGATTCAAAGGCTGGAAAATCGCGCTGGGCGGACATGCCGGTGACATATTGCCCCAGTTTTTTAACAGGCTTTAAATCCATCAATGTTTTTAATGCACCGGAAAACTTGCGGGTGGTTCGACCGG
>JAFDDW010000547.1 GCA_019310665.1 Deltaproteobacteria bacterium | reverse complement strand
ATTTGTCTTTTTGGTCATTGAATATTATTTGTAATTTGCGATTTGTTATTTGTTATTTCCGATTTATCCGGGTTATGATGCTGACCTTTCTTTTTTGTATTCATCAACCAGGGCTTTTACCCGGCCGCCGATGAATTTGGCATCGTAGACATGCTCGCGGTCATAGATTTCTATTCTGGCATCAAGATCCGCCAGGCCCTCTTTTAATATCTCCTGGGACTTTTCTTCCTTGTTCCCACAAAGGAGCAGTATCACTGGAAATCCCGGTTTTTTTGGCAGTTCCTCCCTCAGGGCCTTTACAATCCCGTGCGCATGATGCCACTGTTCCTGATTCGCCATCATAAAACCGGCCAGGAAATAGGCTTCAATACCCGGAATGGACATAATAAGCTTTGTCACCCGGTACACCTTGGAAGCTGTCGGGTTTCCGCTGGTATCGGCGTAGTCGGCGACTTTCAAATCCACTTTGTTAAGGGCATCCATACCCAGCATGGCCGCGCCGCCGCCAATTCCATGGTAGCCGACATAACCGCCTTGGGCCACCTCTTCGGGCGTGGCCATCTGGGCCACATAGCTGGTGCCGCGAAAATCGCTTTCCTCAAAAGACCAGGCGATCAGATCGAACTCGGTGGGCTCTTTGAGAAACTCGCGCCCAATTTTAATTCCCAGCTCGGGGTGCCTGAAAAGGGCCTGGTCATCAACGGCCATGCGACAGTCTGCCGCCAGGACTTTATTATCTGAGGTCAATACCAGGGGGTTAATCTCCAGGGAGCGGCAGTCCATCTTCTGAAAGGCTTTAAAAAGCTTGAATACAATATCGGCCACCTGGCGCAGAACCTTGCCTTTGACCCCCATCGAAGAAACCATGTTCAGGGTGTCATAGGGCATCAGACCCTTGATGACATCCACATTCATGACCGCTATTTTATCCTCAGGCACCGATTCGATATCCACCCCGCCTTCGGGACTGAACATCAGCACCGGCCCCCTGACTTCCTGGGCGGAGTTGATTATCACACCGGCGTAAAATTCCTGAACGATATCAAGCTTTTCCTCAACCAGGACCTGTTTGACCTCGAGTCCCTTAACTTCCATTCCCAGGATTTCCGCCGCCACTTTTTCAGCTTCATCCGGTGTGTCCGCAAACTTGACCGCACCGGATTTTCCCCGGCCCCCGGCCCAGACCTGGGCTTTAACCACCACGGGCCGGCCTAACTTTTCGGCCGCCTTTCTGGCTTCTTCAGGGGAGTTTGCGACAACCCCTTCAGGGATCGGGATGCCCGATTTGCTGCAAATTTCTTTTCCCTGGTACTCAAAAAACTTAGCCATCATGCCTCCATCACCATAAGTTAAGGTTTTATCTTTAATTTAAAATACTGCAGTGGTAAGACCAACTAACCATAAACCATACATATTGGTGCCTGTCAAGGGCTTTATATGCTGGCAAAGTTTTGGGTTGACAACGATATTTCGTGATAATATAGTACCTTCACTGAGATTTGGTGCGTGATGAACAATTTCGGCAGCCGACCGCCAAAACCGATTCTGCCGGATAAAATCTTAACTTTTAGCCCCAATTATTCCTTAAGGTATGATGGTCAGTCCAAAATTTAAACCAATCAAGCAGGAAAAAATCTCAACCAAAATTGTGGCGCAAATCAAATCCCTCATCAAAGAGGGGGATCTGAAACCGGGCGATGCCCTGCCTCCCGAAAGAGAGCTGGTAAAAGTCTTTAATGTGAGTCGCGCTTCTCTGCGCGAAGCCCTCAATTCGCTGGCAGGTATGGGTTTTTTGGAGATGTCCCAGAAGCACAGGACGATTGTAAAATCCCTGGCGTCGGGTAGAATGACCGAACCCCTCCACCTTCTTATAAAAGACGATATCAAAACCGTTTTTGAGCTGATCGAGGTCAGAAAGGCCATCGAAACCTGGAATGCTTACCATGCCGCCGAAAGAGCCAAAGACGATGATATCGCCCGCCTTGAGAAAAGCCTCGATTTAATGAGGACTAAAATCGAGCAGCGCATCAGTGTCGTCGAGGACGACGCGGATTTTCATCTGGCAATGGCTGAGGCCACCCACAATAAGATCCAGACCCATTTAATGTTCTCCATCTATGATCTGCTTAAAGAATCCCTCGGTGGGTACTATAAAAGTATCAGAATGCAGGATATATACAATCAGCATTGTAAAGTGGTGGAAGCCATTAAAAAAAGAGACCCGGATCTGGCAAGCAGACGAATGCAAGAGCACCTCGATTATGTGGAATCCAGGGTAAAAGAGTTTTCATCTTACGATGGGGGAGCCCAATAGTGCCATGTCCTATGTGTAATTAACAAAACTCGGATTGGTTTTATTTATCTTCCTATTCCAAGCAACAGCCATTTAAATCCCAAATAACAAAACTCAAATTCCAAATAAATCTCAAAATACAATGAATTAAATCCCAAACAAGTTTGAATCATTGGGGCTTGGAATTTGGTTATTGTTTGTTATTTGTAAATTTGGTGCTTGGAATTTTCTCAATTAAGGATGCAGCTGAATTTTGATATCCATTACGTTTTTTTATTATATTTCTGGGACACAACACTGATTTCAGAGTCCTTTAAACACCACGTCCTCGTTAACTTCCCGCATAATTTTCAGGATGTTCTGAATTTCTTTGTCAGTTGTGCCGCTATACAAATAGGCCTTTTCACGCGCCAACCGAAATCTGATAAACCCGTATGTAATGAGGGCCCATTTAGGGCCTTCCACCATCCCGATTTCCTCGGCATGAACACGAATGACCCGCCTGAAACTGGTTAATTCAATGTCACCATCTGCGGTAATGCTGATCTTATAGGATATTGC
>JAFDDW010000024.1 GCA_019310665.1 Deltaproteobacteria bacterium | reverse complement strand
GATTCATCAGCTCCGCACCCGGTCCGCTGCAGATGGGGACACCATCATCTCCACCTAAAATCTTAGGGCCATAAAAAAACAGCACCTTATCGACAATACCGGCCTTAAACGCCGAGGCCAGCACCCGGCTGCCACCCTCTATTAATAAACTGCAGATCTCCAGTTCACCGAGTTGATCCATTAAGGCGGACATATCAATTCGATTATCCTTGAGCGAAGATTCGATCACCCGGGCCCCTGCCTTTTCAAAAGCAGTCTTTTTACTCCGCGCCACCCCCTGGCCGGCCACCAGAATCGTTTCGGATGCGGATGTCTGCTGCAATACCCTGGCATCCGGCACAATGGACAGATGGGTGTCCAGGATGATTCTTACCGGATCTTTACCTTGCCGGTCGTCGAGACGAGTCGTCAAGCTCGGGTTGTCCTTACGAACCGTGTTGATACCGACCATGATGGCATCAACTGCATGCCGCAGGATGTGCACGAATTGCCGTGCCGCCTCGCCGGTCACCCATTTGGAATCTCCGGTACGTGTGGCAATCCGACCGTCAAGGGTGGCGGCACATTTAGCAATCACAAAGGGCTGCCCGGTGCGAATATATTTAATAAAGGCCTCATTCTGTTTCTGGGCCTGTTTCTCACAAACACCCTGGGTGACCGGAATACCGTTGTGTTGTAAAAATTTTAACCCCCGGCCGATCACCTTCTCATTCGGATCGGACATGGCCACCACAACCCGGCTGATGCCGGATTCCAATATTTTACGTGTACAGGGGGGTGTACGCCCCGTATGGTTACAGGGCTCTAAGGTAACATAGAGGGTCGCACCAGCGGCGCGATCGCCGGCCGCATCAATGGCATTGACCTCGGCGTGGGGTCCGCCGATAACTTCGTGATAGCCGCTGCCCACCACCTGGCCGTTTTTTACCAATACGGCCCCGACCAAGGGGTTGGGAGAGGTAAATCCCTCACCCTTGACCGCGAGGTCCAGAGCCATTTGCATGAAATGCTGGTCATCCATGGTTGGTTGACAGGTTGATTAGTTGAATGGTGATATTAAAAGAAAATAAGAAGGGGACAAAAATAGAAGGTAAGAAGAGCCTTCGGCTGTTTGAGGTTTAAGGTTTGAGGCAGGAAAGCTGAAAAGGGAGATCGAAGATTTGAAGGTGAGAATTGGTCTAACCCCTCAAATCCTTATCTTCTTACCCTCTATTCTCCGGCCTCTTACCTTCTTATCTTCTATTACAGCCTCAGGCCTCCAACCTCCAACGGCCGAAGGCCTCTTACCTTCTATCATTTAGCCTTCCTATTTTCTGCTCTTCTTATCTTCTATCTTTCACATCTTCTGTCTTCTGTCATCTGGCTTCTCGTGATTGCTTAAGAGGCTCTTCAACTCGGACACGAAATCATTCACATCCTTGAATTCCCGATAAACCGACGCAAAGCGTACATAGGCGACGTCATCCAAGTCGTGCAGCTTGGCCATGGTTTTCTCACCGACAACCGAGGCGGACAATTCCTTTTCGCCGATTTCACGCAAGTCTCGTTCCAGGTCGTCAATAAATTCTTCGATAACATTCATGCTGATGTCGCGTTTCTGACAGGCCTTTTGTATCCCGCTGCGCACCTTTTCCCGGTTAAAGACCTCGCGACGCCCATCCTTTTTGATGATCATGATGGGAATCTCTTCAATGTGCTCGTAGGTTGTAAACCGACGGCTGCAATCAATGCATTCCCTGCGCCGCCGAATCGCACTGGCATCCTTGCTCAACCTGGAATCGATTACCTTGTTATCAGTTTCGCCGCAATAAGGACATTTCATGAGCCTTCCCCCTGATTGTCGGATTCAATTTGTTTTAATTCAATATTTGCTTCGGCCAGCAATTCTTTGGCCAGGGAATCTGCATAGCCCGAGCGGTAATAAATCTTTACAATACCGGCATTGATAATCATCCTGGCACAGATGGAGCAGGGCTGGTTGGTGCAGTAAATCACGGCCCCTTTTACCGATACGCCATGGTAAGCGGCTTGTATAATCGCATTTTGTTCGGCATGAATACCCCGGCACAGCTCGTGCATCGTGCCGGATTCAATACCCATTTGTTCACGCAGACAGCCGACTTCGAGGCAATGCTTCAGATTGGTCGGCGCACCGTTGTATCCGGTTGACAGAATTCGTTTGTCCTTGACCAGAACGGCACCTACCGCCCGCCTCAGACAGGTCGAGCGCTGGGCCACGAGATTGGTAATATTCATGAAGTATGTTTCCCACGATGGGCGATTTTCAGTTTTTACCATGCTGGGCTAAAGCCTCCCCGTTTTCGTGATTCTGAAAATCATAAAAAATAATAGTATATTTCTATTCACATTACCGCAAGCAAAAAATTTTCGGATTGGTTTTAAGAGCAGTCAGAGAGGCTATTGGGGAGAAATTTATCAATGCTTATTTATTATATTTTGACAGAATCAGGGAAGCATTCGTACCGCCAAATCCAAATGAATTGCTCATGGCATTTTGTACTTTGGCTTTTCGGGCGACATTGGGCACGTAATCCAGATCGCATTCTTTGGCCTGATTTTCATAATTGATTGTCGGTGGAATCATGTTTTCATGGATGCTCAGAGCCGTGAAAACAGTCTCAATGCCTCCGGCCCCCCCAAGCAAATGACCGGTCATTGATTTGGTGGAACTTACGGCCACAGAGTGGGCATGTTCTTTGAATACCGTCTTTATCGCCCGGGTTTCATACAGATCGTTTAATTCGGTGGATGTGCCGTGGGCATTGATATAGTCAATCTGGCTGCAGTCAAGGGTTGCATCCTCGAGAGCAGCCTCCATACACCGAACCGCTCCGGAACCGTCCGGTGGCGGCGAGGTCATGTGGTACCCATCGCCGCTCATGCCGTAACCTGTTATCTCAGCATAGATGGGGGCGCCCCGTTCAAGGGCATGACCAAGGGCTTCGATAACTAGAATACCGCTACCTTCCCCTACGACGAAACCGTCACGGTCCCTGTCAAAAGGACGCGAGGCTTTCGCGGGATCATCGTTGCGGGTGGACAGGGCCTTCATGGAACCGAAACCGGCGATGCAGGTCGGGCTGATCACGGCTTCACTGCCGCCGGTGATCATGGCATCCGCGGTACCGTCCTGAATCAGTCGAAACGAATTTCCCACCGCATGGGCGCCGGCGGCGCAGGCAGTGGCAAGTGAGGAATTCGGGCCCTTGGCGCCAAAATGAATGGATATCATTCCGGGAACCATATTTCCGATCATCATGGGAATAAAGAAGGGGCTTACTCTGCGTGGCCCCTGTTCGGTAACCTTACGAACCGTCTCCTCCATGAAACGCAAACCGCCCAGTCCGCAGCCTGTAATAGTCCCGACCCTGGATTCGTTGGAACTGTTAATGACCAGGCCGGAGTCTTCCACAGCCATACGGCATGCCGCCAGAGCAAACGAGATAAAGGGTTCAACGCGATTGGCATCTTTTTTGGGCATAAAATCCTGCGGGTTGAAATCCTTGACTTCGGCGGCAATCTTTGTCGGAAAAGCAGACGCGTCAAAATGCGTAATTTCTGCCGCACCCGATTTTCCCGTGCACAGAGACTCCCATGTCTGCTTAACGCCAACACCCACCGGGGTTACAAGCCCCAAGCCTGTGACGACAACCCTTCTCTTCATAGAGTTCGCTCTTCCAGTGTTAGTTAAATAGTTAATGAGTCTAGCTACAACTTCTCACCCCAAACCTAAAGATCAGTAACTAGTGACCAGCGCCATGTGACCCCTGCGGCCTAATGTTCCGCTACGTATGCCATGGCGTCTTTGACGCGGGTTATCTTTTCGGCATCTTCATCGGATATTTCAACATCAAATTCTTCTTCCATGGACATGATCAATTCAACCAGGTCAAGAGAATCGGCTCCCAGATCATCCACGAAAGACGCTTCAGGTACAACTTCTGACAAATCAACACTCAATTTTTCGGCAATAATCTTTTTTACTTTATCCTCAATAGACATCAGACTTACCTCCTTGCAAATAGCTGGGCCCAAATAGCCGCAGGCAATGGTGAATAAAAACAATAAATAGAGCTCATAGCTGAAAGCCCAAAGTCAAAACTATGTAAAACGAATTCAAAAGGCTATATCGCGCTTGAGAACAAGGCGCCGTTTCGGCGCAAAAGCGGAGCGTACACGTAAGTACGTGAGCATTTTGCGCCGGAACGCAACGCAGTTATCGAGTGCGAGATGGCATTTTGAATTCGTTTTCACATGTACATGCCGCCGGATACGTGTAACACCTGCCCCGTAATATAAGCCGCCTGATCGGACGCCAAAAACACAACCGCCGCCGCTATGTCCTCCGGTGTTCCGGACCGACCCAGCGGAATCTGGCTCACCATGGCATCCTTGGCTTTGTCCGGCAGATCGGCCGTCATATCGGTTTCGATATAGCCCGGCGCCACCACGTTGGCCGTGATGCCGCGCGACGCCAGCTCTCTGGCAACACCTTTGGTAAGCCCGATAATGCCGGCCTTGGAGGCAACATAATTGGCCTGGCCCGGATTTCCGCTCACCCCCACCACCGACGACACATTGATGATGCGGCCGTAGCGTTGTTTCATCATCGGCTTGGTAACGGCTTTGGTGCAGAGGAAAGCCCCTTTTAAATTGACATTGAGAACCGCTTCCCAATCGGCTTCCTTCATGCGAACAATCAGGCCGTCCCGGGTAATACCGGCATTGTTGACCAGAACATCAACCCGTCCGGTTTCATCCAGGGCACATGCAACAAAACCGATGACCTCTTTTTCAGAAGCAACATTTACCTGTATGCCGGTGGCGGTACCACCGGCTTCGGCCACCAGCTTTTCGGTCTGAGCGGCGGCCTCACCGGCTGATGAATAGTTAAAATAAATGTGGTTGCCGGACCGGGCAAACGCCAGGCAAATGCCCCGGCCAATCCCCCGGGAACCACCGGTAACCAGAATCGTTCGTTTGTCCCCATCCGTCATGCTTACCTCTCAAATACGATATCGGCCAGCCGGTCCATGTCGGTTATAATATTCTGGCAGCTGGCGGTCAGCTCGGTGTAGGCAATTTTCTGCATAAAATCGTTGGTCATATTCAGATCACAGGCCCCACAGCCCATCACGATTTTCAAGATGCCCTGGGAGACCATCTGAGCGGCTTCATTGGCAAAAAGCCGGGAAATTAATTTAATTTTCAACGCGGCGGCACCGCCGCGTTGAACCGCATCAAAGGCCCTGCGGGCCAGGCTGGCCCCCACCTCGACATGGGCCATCATATCGGCCAGGGCAAACATGATATACTGCTGCCGGGTCAATCGCTGGTCGTGGGCCAGATTGACCGCCTGGTTCAGCGCGTCGGCGGCCAGCCCGTATATCCGGCATCCGAGATCATCCGCCTCACCGTCCAGCCGCATCATCTCATCCCTGATGGACTGGTAAAACTCGCCCTTGGATTTGCGGGTTTTCTTCCAGCGAAACATGCTGATAATATTCTGCTGAATCTCGCTGGTCCCTTCGTATATACAGGTAATTCGAACGTCCCGTTTAATTTTTTCTACTTCATACTCGGCAATGTAGCCGTAACCGCCCAGGGCCTGGATGGCATCTTCGGCTGCTTTGTTGGCGGATTCCGTGGTGAACAGCTTGGCAATCGAACCTTCCACTTCAAGATTTTTTTCCCCGGAATCCAGTCTTTCAGCGGTCTCCTCAATGAAAGCCTCCGCTGCAGTCAGCCGGACTATATGAGGAATGATCAGTTTGTGGGTGTACCCCTGCTTTTCCGACAACGGGGCCTTGAACTGAATGCGTTCCTTAGCATAATTAATGGCAATTTCCACGGCCGCTTCACCGCTGCCCAGGGCCATGGCGGCAACTATCAGTCGCGTATACCCGAAGACTTTACTGGCATGTTTGAATCCCTGGCCTGCAACGCCGCCGATCAGATTTTCTACCGGCACGAAGGCATCGGAAAAGGTCAGCGGTGAGGTATTCGAAGCTCTTATCCCGTGCTTTTTTTCCCCTTTTCCCGGAGTGTAGCCCTCAGTGCCTTTTTCCATGATAAAAAAAGTGGCCCCTTCGGGTGTAGTGGCCAGAACGGTGATAAAATCCGCGTACAGGCCGGTGGAAATGAACTGCTTGCTGCCGTTTATCTTGTATCCGATAATGTCACCGGCATCATTGGTCACCGGATCGGCCTTGGTCTTGATGGCAACCACATTGCTGCCGGCATCCGGCTCGGTGACCGCATAGGCAACCAGGGACTTGCCTGTTGCAATGGCACCGAGCCATTTCTGTTTCTGCTCTTCGGTGCCTGCGACGACGATCGGATCGGCACCCAGCTGAATGGCAAAAAAAGCGGTGGTGATACCCAGGCAAATCTTGGCCATCTCCCGGATCACAGCACAGCTGTCCCGTGTGCCGCCCCCCATCCCGCCGTAAACCTCCGGCAGCATCAACAATTGCAGCCCGATTTCAGGACCCAGCATTTCGCGGATGGTTTCTTCCGGGAATATCTCCTCACGGTCGTATTGCAATATTTTCTCCTTGGTCAAAAGCCGCTTTCTCAGCTGGGCAATGGTATCCAGAACCATTTGCCGGGACTCTTGATCCAATCCCTGGAGTTGGGTTTCTTCAGAAGCCATCGATTTAATTCCTTAATTTTCATGCAAAATTCAGGTCATATCAGGCCACAGCAATACGCGACCTGAATTTTGCACAACCGCTTTAACAAAACTTTTTTGTAAATCTTAGCTATAATTTAATCTGGTGGATTGGGTTAGAATGACATAAAAGCAACCCCCATCACCGGCAGGGGGTTGTTACAGATCCGGTATGGTTGACAAAACTTGGCGTTAATCCTCATCTTTGGAAATAACGGTACGGCCTTTGTAAGAACCGCAGCTGGGACAGGCATGATGCGGCAGGGTTGCCTCACCGCAATCAGGACAAGTTGATAAGTTCGGGGCCGTTGTTTTTTGGTGTGTTCGTCGCTTGTCGCGTTTTGACTTAGAAGTCTTGCGCTTGGGCACTGCCATGAGTAATCTCCTAACTATCTAATATATTTATAAATTTATAAAAATTAGTACTCAGTTTCAAGGGTGCGGTTCTAGTAATTCAAATTCAGACGAATGTCAAGGATTTTCAAACCAACCATCCATTTTGTTTTCTTGTACTGGGATCGCTTCTGTGTTATTGAAGTTACCCTGCGGCCAATAGCTTTATAATATAACCGTTTAATATTATTTGTCAAATCTATTTTGCCGGGCTTAAATAGTGAATTGGGAAAGACCAATAAGTGCAGGATTTTTAAAGAAATACAAAGAAAACGGATGGGGCGCCGGCCAATTTCGCCGCTCCGGCGATTTACTAATTAATTACCTATTTTAAGACATTTGCAGTAGATGAATGAATCATGAATATAAATAATTTCATCTGGTTACTGTCATAATGGCTCGCACACTATAAGACGGCGCAATCATAAAATAGTTCTATCAAGGTGAACAATATGGAACAAATAATTACGCGGTTTCCGCCGAGCCCCACCGGTTATCTTCACGTGGGAGGCGCCCGCACGGCAATATTCAACTGGTTATACGCCCGGCACATGCAAGGCAAATTTGTCCTGCGGATCGAGGATACGGATACCGAACGCTCCACCCAGGCCTCGGTGGATGCCATTTTTGAGGCCCTGCAGTGGCTCGGTATCGACTGGGACGAGGGGCCCTACTTCCAGACCCAGCGTTTCGATATCTACCGGGAATATATTCAAAAACTCATAGACTCCAACCAGGCCTATTATTGCACCTGTTCGCCCGAGCAAATTGACATCATGCGGCAAAAGGCCATGGCCGCCGGGGATAAACCGCGCTATGACGGCTCATGCCGTGAAAAAGGGCTGGATAAGTCGGATAAAGCCGTGGTGCGTTTCAAGGCCCCGCTCACCGGCACAACCGTGGTTGAAGATGTGATTAAAGGCCATATGGTATTCCAGAATGATGAGCTGGACGATTTTATCATTTGCCGCAGCGACGGCATACCGACGTATAATTTTGTCGTGGTGGTCGACGACATCACCATGAATATCAATACCGTTATTCGCGGTGACGACCATGTGATGAACACGCCCAAACAGATACTGCTGTATAAGGCCCTGGGAAGTCCTTTGCCGACTTTTGGCCACGTGCCCATGGTGCTGGGCAACGACCGCGCCCGATTGAGCAAGCGCCACGGCGCGATGTCGGTCACCGCGTACCGGGATATGGGGTTTCTGCCCGGTGCCCTGATAAACTACCTGGTTCGCCTCGGATGGTCCCACGGAGACCAGGAGTTTTTTACCCGCGATGAACTCATCGACGTTTTTAATCTTGAAAACATCGGGCGTTCGGCCGGAATTTTTGATCTCGACAAGCTGCTGGCGCTCAACGCCGAACACATCATGGCAGCGTCCCCAGGGGATCTGGTCGATCCGTTGAAACCGTTTCTAAAAAAGGCCGGCATTGAAATCGAAGAAGATGATTATATTCTGCAGGTCATTGAAACCCTGCAGCCCCGCAGCAAAACCCTTGAAGACATGGCCGAGGCGGCCCTGTTTTATTATTTAAGCGATATCAGCTATGAAGAAAAAGCGGCCCGAAAATT
Organism: Deltaproteobacteria bacterium; assembly: GCA_019310665.1. Lineage (GTDB taxonomy): Bacteria > Desulfobacterota > Desulfobacteria > Desulfobacterales > JAFDCJ01 > JAFDCJ01. Next base: position 2,730 of record JAFDDW010000024.1, on the reverse strand, counting down.
CCTCAAACCGGCTGCTTTAGAGCCTGTGAAGATCCTGACTGAAAAACTCGCTGCCCTGGAAGATTACAGCCATTCGAATCTGGAAGAGGTGTTTAAGGCGGTGATGGATGAAACCGGCCTGAAGCTGGGTAAAATCGCCCAGCCGGTGCGGGTGGCGCTGACCGGCCGAACCGCCAGCCCGGGTATTTTTGAGATTATCGCCATTTTAGGACCCAATCGCGTGATCCCGAGACTTAAAAAGGCGATACAATTTATAGAAAATAGGGAGAGTTGATTAGAGAAATAGTTGATTAGTTGATTGGTTGACTGGTTGATTAAGTTTAAAGCGATAGAGGGTTAGGTGCGTTTACCGGATTATTAACTGACATCTCTGCCTGCCCAGTGAAATCTATAACCATTTCACCCGGGTGGCCTCATGCGACCTGTCGAATCGTAGCTCGCAGAGCGAAGACCGAAGCCCGCAGGGCGGGATGCAAGCTCGGGTGGTTGATAAACTGCTGCCGTCCAATCAAAATCAATCAAAGCAAGGTCCGATAGTCCAATAGATTGAAATCCTTTATTCACTATTTAACTATTCAACCAATCAACTAATCAACTTAATAAACTAAATTTTCTTGACTCAAGAAAATTTATTCTGTAGGAAATAGGTTTACACGACACTGGGGGATCGTCTAGCGGCAGGACGACGGGTTCTGGCCCCGTTAACTCAGGTTCGAATCCTGGTCCCCCAGCCATTAAAAAGTAAAAGCTTACGAAATCGTAAGCTTTTACTTTTTAATGGCCTTGAGCCTGCCTGCGATGAGCTTGTCGAATCCGTCGAAGGGCCATTTCGACGCGTTCAGGGGTACACCTCAAAAGTGGGTACCCCTTTCCCTTGCCTTTCGGTAAACTCAAGGTCTTAAGAAAAATCGAGGGACTCAAGGCCTTCGGCCGGAATAACGATCAGAATGCGATAGTGATACCACTTTGTCAACCGGGTTTAGAAAAAAATTACTTGCATTATCCACTATTTGTAAATAGGAAATACCTATGAAAACACCGGACAACAAAACCAATAATTCGACTGAAGCGCCGTCATCGACAAATTTCATCAAACAAATCATTGAAACTGACCTGAAGGCCGGAAAAAACGACGCCCGGGTCCACACGCGCTTTCCCCCCGAGCCGAACGGATATCTGCATATCGGCCATGCCAAGTCCATTTACCTGAATTTCGGGCTGGCCGACGAATTCAACGGGCTGTGTAATTTGCGCTACGATGACACCGACCCGAGCAAGGAGTCGATTGAATATGTCGATTCGATCAAAGAAGATGTGCGCTGGATGGGATTTGACTGGGAAGACCGGGCGTATTACGCCTCGGACTACTTCGAGCAGCTTTTTGAATATGCCGTGCAGTTAATTAAAGCCGGTAAGGCTTACGTGGACAGTTTAAGTGCCGATGAAATCCGGCAATACCGCGGGACCCTGACGGCACCCGGCAAAAACGGCCCCTACCGCGAGCGCTCCATCGAGGAAAATCTGGACATGTTCGAACGCATGCGAGCCGGCGAATTCAAGGACGGGGAACACGTCCTGAGGGCCAAAATCGACATGGGCGCACCCAACATCATCATGCGCGACCCGACCCTTTATCGCATCAAGCATGTCGCCCATTATCGTACCGGCAATATGTGGTGCATCTACCCGATGTATGATTTCACCCACTGTTTGTCGGACTCCATTGAAGGGATCACCCACTCCAATTGTACCCTGGAGTTTGAATCCAATCGCGAATTGTACGACTGGGTGCTGGATAACCTGGAAGTTTTCCATCCCCAGCAGATCGAGTTTGCCCGCTTGAACCTGAGTTTTACCGTATTGAGCAAGCGTAAACTGATTCGGCTGGTTGAAGAAGGCCATGTGGACGGCTGGGATGATCCGCGCATGCCGACCATTTCCGGCGTGCGCCGCAGAGGCTATCCGCCGGAGGCCCTGCGCAACTTTTGTGACCGCATCGGGGTGGCCAAAGCCGACAGCCTGGTCGACATGGCGTTGCTGGAATACTGCGTCCGCGAAAATTTGAACAAAACCGCGCCCCGGGTGCTGGGTGTGTTGCATCCCTTAAAAGTGATCATCGATAACTATCCCGCAGACGACGAAGAGGAACTGGAAGCTATCAACAACCCGGGAGATCCGTCGGCGGGAACACGCAAGGTGCCCTTTTCCCGCGAGCTTTACATCGAACGCGACGACTTCATGGAAGACCCACCCAAAAAGTTCTTCCGCCTGGCTCCCGGCCGCGAGGTCCGTCTGCGCTACGCCTATTTTATCACCTGCGTGGATGCCGTCAAAGATCCCGCCACGGGGGAAATCGTCGAGCTTCACTGCACCTATGATCCGGCGACCCGCGGAGGGGATGCACCGGACGGCCGTAAAGTAAAAGGCACCCTGCACTGGGTGTCGGCCAAACACGCCATCGACGCCCAGGTTCGTCTCTACGATCACCTGTTCACCAAAGAAAACCCCAACGAGGTCGAAGAAGGCAAAGAATTTACAGCCTACTTGAATCCGAACTCCCTTGAGGTCTTAAACGACTGCAAGCTCGAGCCCAGCCTGGCCGACGCAGCGCCCGCCAGCCGCTGCCAGTTCGAAAGACTGGGCTATTTCTGCGTGGACGCCAAAGATTCCACACCCGACGCATTGGTGTTTAATCGCACGGTAACGTTGCGGGATACCTGGGCTAAAATC
>JAFDDW010000023.1 GCA_019310665.1 Deltaproteobacteria bacterium | reverse complement strand
GCTCATTGAAAAACGCGTAAGCTGGTATTTGGTGTTTGGTGTTATGCGCCAAAGGCGCACAGGCGTTCAAGGGCCTCGCACAAAAATGAGGTTTGGCCGGTTTGCCCGTTACCGGTTAGCCCGTTAAAAATGCATCTTTTCCGATTTGACTGGCAAACGGGCCAACGGGCTCAACGGGCAACCTGTTTCAACGTGAGCATGTTTCGACAACGAGCAACGCAGCCGCCGGGCAGGAAATGAAGGTTTTGAAACCAGTTTATTCCAGTTCAACAAACTTCTTGCCTTTAACCCGCAGCAAATACAGTTTTTTCTGCGCATCCCCGTTTTCATCAAAACGGGTAAGCCCGGTAACACCCGGAAAAGCATCCAGATTTAACAACTCATCTCTTATTTCACTCCGGTATCGAATTTGCTCCCGGCTGACAACATTGAAGAGTATCATGGCCGTGTCATACACGATGGCCTCAATAAAGTCGGGGGTTTCCTGGTAGGTTTCTTCGAAATCCCTGACAAATTTTTGAACCCGGGGAGAGGGGCTGGCGGCAAAAAACCCATCCGGCATTACGGCACCCTGGACGTATTGCTGGGCAATTTTTATCAAAGAATCGGAATGCCAGAGATTGGTACCGAGGATATAGACATCTTTAATATCATGATAGGCCAGCTGGGGTACGATCTGTCCTGCTTTTCCAGGTGAATCGGGAATAAAAATGGCATCGAAATCGACGATCGGCTCCGGTTCATCTTCCTTGGCTCCGCCCCTGGCGCCGGGCACCTGGGTCTGGTCCTCCGCCTGCCCTGAGGTCTCCGCATCTTCAAGTTCCTGATCGTCAGCCAACTCTTCTTCTACGGGTTTAAGGTCTTCCGGTATCTCATAAAAGAGCCCCACCAGTTTTTTTATAGAATCTGAAAAATCCGTCTGGTCGGGCTTGTAGGATTCCACAGCGACAACCTGCCCACCTGATTCTAAGAGCTGGTCCCAGAAGAGATTCATAAATGTAGTACCATAGGTTTCATCCGGATAAAGGATGGCAAAGCGATACAATCCCAGTGATTCAACGGTAAATGAGGTAAGGGTCTGCACCTGCATTTTAGGTGTAATAAAATTTCTAAATACCTTGTCACCGATTTCAGGGATATTGTCTTTCTGAGTGAGCGTTATAATTGGAATCCCCATTTGCTGAGCTTCACGGGCGGCAATTTCCGATGTGACAATGGGCCCGATAATGGCAGCCACCTGATCGCGATATAATTCCTCCAGCGCTGTGATTGTTTTATCCGGGTCGGCCCCGGTATCCTTGATAATAATATTGAGTGGCGGGTTGCTGCTTTGGGAACTGAATTGCGCCTGGGCAAGTTCGAGGCCTTGCAATGCGCGCTGTCCAAAAGCTTGATAGGGTCCGCTCAACGGCAGCAGACACCCGATCGTATAGCGTTTGAAAAAAGCATTCTTTTTAATTTCGTCAATCAAGCTTTCGGCCAAAATCCTATTTTCATGGGCTGGATATTTTTCGATAAATTGGTTTAGGATCATTAAGGCATCACCATAATTTTCCTCCAGGGCGTAATTCAAACCTAACTGAAACAGCAGATAGTCCATGGGCAGACTTTCATCCGGATGCTGGATAAGAATAGCAACATCGGCCGAATCAAGTTGAGCAATTGCTTCCTTGAATTTTTCGGCAATGGCTTCCAGTTCCGGGCCGCTTGCGAATTCCCAGGCGCGGGCGTAATAATCGAGCGCGTCGATAGGAGCGCCCTGTGTCATATAGACATCTCCGATCAGAGCGTAAATTCTGAAAATATGCGTCCAGGAATCAATCGTTTTCAGCATGTCCGGGGCCAGTTCGATCACATCCTGGTAGCGTCCCTGCTGATAGTAGGTGCGCAATTCCTCAACCATGGCATCGGGGACAAACGAACTGGTGGGATAGGCGGATATGATGTTTCGAAAAGCACTGCGGGCTTCCTCGTAGTTCTCTTTTAAAGCCCGGATAATTCCGATTTTCATAAGCGCAGCCGCTGCCAGCGGTTTATCCGGAAACCGCCTGAAATACTCATCGTAAAGCGCCAAGGCCTCATCATAAGATTCGGACTCATATAATTGTTCGGCTCTGGAGAAGAACTCATCTTCGCTGGTCACCTGATCGGGTGCAGGTGCAATAACAGGTTTGGGTGCACAGGCCCAGATAAAGAGCACGGCACTTAGCAAAATAATGGCACATTTAAATTTCATAAGATCCGCTCTGGTTCGGAGGTTAAAAGTTCACCGTTCAAGGTTTTTTTATACCCCAATTGAGTTGAAAACCAATTGGAAGTTATCTGTTATTCGTTAACTAGTTTACACCACGTATGAAGATTGTCAAACCCTAATTCAACATCCCGGATTTGTTCCGACTTTTTGGTGTCACGGGCATGTCCATGAACCAAATATTGTCACTAAAAACAAAAAAATAATATTAAAATACTAAGGGTAAAATTTGCATTACCACTCAGCATATGATAAATTTTAATAGGTTAATTAAAATTTCTGATTCTGAATATTTTTTCTTTGAGTCTAAAACATCACCAGACAGAATTCGCGCGCTTGAAAATTTAGAATTTCTGTGAGGAGGGTTAATTCGTGAATTTTATTAAATTTTTTATATGCCTGCTCATTGTCCTGTTTGCTTTTTCAGCTTCAGCACAAATATATAAATATACGGATGACGAGGGCAATATCCGGTATACCGATGATTTAAACCAGGTACCGGCAGAGCAGCGGCAAACCGTCAGTTCAACTACTGAATATGAAAATGACACGGAAGAAGTAGCGGCCACAGAACAGGAACCGGAGCAAGATCCAGGATCCGATCAGGAACAAGAAGACGAGGGGGAATTTGCAGATGAATCAGAATCAGAGGGGGAAGAAAATGAATTCGCCGATGAAGATGAAGATCAGGACGAAACGGACGAATTCAACGATGAAGAAGTAGATGCGGAGACAGAAGAACAAACGCAACCGCAAACAGATGAGCAAGATGTTGCGCTGCAACAGGAAGAGGAAGAAGTAGACGCATCAACTGCCCCGGAAGATGCTGAAGCCGAAGATATGTTGGAGGTGACACGCAAAAAGCTGGAAAAAATGAAGCAAGAAATTGACAAAGAATATCGCGCCCTGGTTAAAGAAAAAGGACAACTTGCCAAGGAGAAAAAAAAGGTTAAAACTCAGAAAGAAATCGAAAAATACAACATAAAAGTTGGAAATCTGAACAAAAGAGCCGAGGCCTACGCCCAAAAGGGAAAGGCATACCAGGCCCAGGTTGAAGCTTACAATAATCAGGTCACACAAAAAAATGTCGAATTGAAGGAAGAGAAAAAATAATAACTTACCGGATCGGCATATCTACAACCTTGTTAAATTATTCTGTTTTTTACGGACATCTTCCCCATAAGCCACCTGGAATGATGGAATAATGGGGATTAAAGGATAAAATCAATCAATTAAAATAGATAGAATTCATTCAATTCCTAAATTCCTCAATCCTTTAATTCCTCAATCAGACCCGTGTCCAATTTTCATAATAAAGAAAGGTTGAAAATTCAGGGGCAAATTGATATGCTGCCATTGTTCCTTGACGGCAGCTTTAAAAGGCCATAGTGTATCCATATGGAAATCTCTTCCGACAATCAGCTGGTTCCTTATAATCAAGGGCCCCGACAGGTATCACCCTTTCCATCGAGGGAACCACGCTCTGTTCCGCCTGAAGGCTCCTCAGCGGCCCAGCGGTATGTCCTGATGCCCCCGCCTCATTCCCCCAAATTTGCCCCTCAATCCGGCGGTCAGGAGCCAATCTATACTTCCAGTCGCCGAATTAAGTCATCGGAAATTAATCAGGTTGGTTTACTAATCGATATTTATGCTTAGTTTTTCATTTCAACACCAGAATCAACGACCATTCCGTTTCCAAAATTTATGCAACACAATCGTGAATCACAATTTATAAAGATTATTATCTTAGAAAATGCCATCGAGGCGCAATTGATCGCTTCCATACTGGACCAACGGGACATCCCTCACAGAGTTCGCTCCTATCATGACACGGCATACGATGGTTTATTCCAGGTTCAAAAGGGATGGGGCAAATTGTATGCGCCACAGCCTTTTAAACAGGAAATCCTTCAGGTCATCGAAGAGGTGCGATCCAATCAGGTTTTTTCTGATGATGACAGCTGATATTAGGCATTTTAGCGCATTTTAAGCATTCTCCGGTTTATCCGGGTTAGGGTCTATTTTCTGTAGACTATTAACCAAATAACTATTAACGATGAACGCATTATTATTTTAAACTCAATTGGATTTCAGACACAAAAGGAGGTAGCACTATGGCTGGAATAAACGCCGTCAAGGCAGCAGACTTTGACAAGGCCTTGCAGATCGGCCGTCCACCGAATGTGGTCAAACTCTTTCCAAACTCAAAAGCTTTGATTGTCAGCGGTAAATTTATCGACATCGCCATGCTTGCCAAGGGAAACGCCATTACAATGGCCGCCAACGGCAGGAACAGTTTTGTCATTCGCGGTGCCCTAAAGGCTGCCCAGAGAGCCAATGCGGCCCTGATCATAGAGATCGCCAAATCTGAAGGCGGTGCCAATGCCTATTGCGCTGTAAACTATTGGAACATCGCCAGAATAGTTGACGCAACCTGCAACGAACTGGGGATCACTATTCCCGTGGCCGTCCATGCCGACCATTACGGGTTGAAAAGCGAACAGGATGTCGCCGCCGCAAAGACCGAAATACCCTCGATATTTGAGGCGGGATTAACATCCATCGCTATAGATGCATCTCACATGCCGGATGATAAAAACCTGTTGGCCAATTTGGAACTCAACTCCTTTATACCGCCATGGGCGGGACTTGAAACGGAAGTCGGGGAGATCAAAGGCAAAGAAGGTCTTTCAACCGTGGGGGAGGCGTCGTTTCTCATCCAGGGTTTAAACGCTCATGGTATTTTCCCGAACTGGATTGCCCTGAATAACGGGACAACGCATGGAATCGAAGCCAGCGACAAGGGAATCCAGATCGACCTGACAGCGCAAATTCACGAAGCTCTAACAAAATACAAGGTCTCCGGTGCTCAGCACGGCACCTCGGGTAATAATTCCGACCGGTTACGAGAAATAGCGGCCAAAACCAGAACCACCAAAGCAAATGTCGCCACCGCCCTTCAAATGATTTCATGGGGCCTGGAGGTCAACGATTACGGCAACGCCCAGCTGGACGATAAGGGTAATTTTATCAAGGTTAAAGATCAGGGCGTTACGGAAGCCGTGTGGTCTGAAATGGTGTCCTACGCTCAGGAACAGGGTTGGCAGGGCGGCAACTATAAGAAGCTCAATTTACCCTTTGAAAACAAATTGCTCGGACAACCAGCTGATATCAGGAATCGGATGGCCAGCAGGGTTGAAGACTTCATCTATAACATGCTGGTTAACGTCTTAAACACCTCAGATACGGCACCGCTTGCCGTGGCTGCCATACTGGATGCCGGATCCTATGATGCGGACCCGAAAGCAGACCGGATTGAAGACCCCGCAGAGTGGACCCCTGAAAAAATCGTCGCCCGGGCCGCTGGAATTGAAAGCAACAAGGGACCGGAGGGTGACTTCGACGACTAGTATGCTGATTCCTAACCCGGACAAGCCGGAACAAAAAAGGATAAATTAATCACGAAAGGACGAAAACACGAAAAGGAGACGAGATAAATTTCGTGTTTTCGTGAAGTTCCACACGCGGTTACAGCGTACGGACTGCGTCGTGCTCGTCCTCGTTCTTCATCCCCTATAAAATTCTGATTTCGAGGACGAGCACGAGCACGAAAAGAATCAGATATTGTCCCATTTCAGCCCTTCTCAGGACATTTGCCAGTCCAACGACCAGTCTGTATTATTTCCTATAATATCAAATTATTACCTTATTCTAACTCCGTCATTTTTCCACTTCCCCCAATTTTTTACTAAAGTTCTCCCTTAAAGTCTCCGATATACAAGTCAGGAGGATTTGGGAATGTTTGTTCCAAGCTATCAAATGCATAATGTTTTAAATGTCTTCAGCAAACAGCTCAGAGACAATATGATCCCCGGCAACAAAAAAAATACATTTGAAAAGCTGCCTGCCGATCAGGTAAGTTTGACCCCGGAGAGCAAAAGGCAGGCAACAATAGAAAAGGTATCAAATGACATTATAGAAAGAATTACCCGATTAGGCTCACAGACCCGATCAGATCAGGAGCCCAGCGAGCGTGCGAAAGAAGGGGTGGAAAAAAAGACTGCGGCTGGGGACACGAAAGAAACAACCTTTGTTTTTAATGTCATTGATACCATCAATCAAAAAACAAGAAATACGCTTTCGGTGGAAGATTCCAACTTTTTAATCAAGCGGCTCGAGCAGTTGTCAAAGAAGGCGGGGGATAAAAAGATGGATTCCTGGGTTTAAAAAGGCCAGAAGGCCTGTAACCAGACCGGAGTAATAAAAAGAGGAAAGTCTCAGCTGTTGAAATCAAAAACAGCTAGGCGTTAAGAAAGGGGGATATCATGATTAACGCGATTGGCGAAGCCACCATGCAACAATTTGTCAGGTCTAATTATGTCAGCGGGACCTATGACAAAGATCTTGAAGGCCAGAAGACCGAAAAGATCAAAAAACAGCGACCGGTAGAAGAAAGTGAAAAGGAACATAGACCCGAATTGGATATGAAGTCCGAGGAAGATTTGAAATCCCGCAACATCCTGGTAGATGGTAAATTGCTCGTCGAACAATATGACGGAAACGGCAGACTGATCCGTGTAACTCCTCCCGGGTACCTGCCCCCGGGTGCAAAGGTTTAAAAGATCGATACTGTTGGGTCTAAATTAAATGAGGCGTCGGGAGTTTCTCCCCAATTGCCTTTTTGGCGAACCGTTAGCGCTTGACCAGTTGTTAGCGGTTCGCCCATCCTCATTTTTTCGACCATCTAGCGGTCATCTAATTCCGGGTTGTTCCCAGAAATCAGCTTTTCCATTTTCTTAACCTGCAGTTCAAATCTTTTTACGGTTCCCGCCAATGCCGTTTCCGGGTGAATTTTAGCCAGACGGCAAAGATTTACCAGGGTAAACAACAGTTCCCCAAATTCCTGTGACTGCAGTTCTTTGTCCTGCTGCTTCAGTGCACCTTCTAATCCCGCCCTAAATTCTTCCGGATTTTGTGTGCCGCCGGCCACCTCCGTATACTCCAATCCGCTTTTGGCAGCACGATCTGAGATGCGATAGGCGCGCATCAGGCTCGGGAGATGGGCCGGTACTGAATCGAGGACCGAAGTCTTTGGAGATGACTTTTTTTCGTTTAACTTGATTTTATGCCAGTTTTGAATAACCTCCTCGCTGCCGGTGACGGTCTGATTCCCAAAGACGTGGGGATGGCGCCGAATCATTTTGTTGGTGATCCCCCTGGCAACATCCTGCAAATCAAACTCTCCAGTCTCCTGAAACATTCTGGCGATAAAGACAATATGAAATAAAACGTCGCCAAGCTCTTCACAGATTTCCCCGGTGTCTCCCTTTTCAATCGCATCGGTCAATTCGAAGACCTCTTCGATCAGGTAGACACTCACGCTGCGGGGAGTCTGTTTCTTGTCCCAGGGACACCCATCTTTTCCCCGCAGGGTTGCTACCAGCCGAAATAATTCATCCGCAAAAGAATCAGTTTGATTTATTTCGGAATCTTCCATGCTTTTTTTAGTTCTCCCAGCTTGGCTTTAAAGTCTTGTTTCATTTCCTTAGATATCACATTCGCCATCTTTTCTGAAATCCATGACACATGGGGAGCCAACTCGGAGTTTTTGATAAAAGCAGTTCCCTTGGGAAGGAATGCCGTGAGGGTAATGAACAGGATGGAAACGATTAAGATGCCCTTTAGGACGCCAAAGACGACACCTCCGAAACGGTCGACCCAGCCTAAAAAGGCAATATTCAGCAGATATTTTATGATGACGCCCAATACACCGACAATTATAAGGACACCACAAAATATAATTAGAAAACTCAATATGTTAAGGTATGCAGTATCATGTATCAAACCCGATAGCAGACCGGCCAACACGCTATAATAAGTATAGGCGGCATAAAATCCGCCCAGAACACCGATGATGGATGACACCTCCTTGACAAGCCCTCTGAAAAGGCCTCTAACCAGACTGTAGCCCAGGATAACAATAATTAAAATATCAAATGGATTCATAGTGCTAAGCGTTCGGTTGGTGTGGCACAAATCAATGGGTTGAAGTAACAAAGCAGATTTGTGGAGTCAAGGCATTTTTCTTTTTTTAAATCAAATGTAATTTGGCATTTGCAATCGTTTAATCAGGTATGATAAAAGTAAGGTTTAAAATATGAATTTATGGGACCAACGACAGCATGGTAGAAAACCCCACAGACACCCAAACCAGTATCGAATTTGCAAATATTGATCTTGCCCGTCAGTTATTCGGTGAACATAACAACAATTTGCGCAAAGTAGCAACGGAAACCGACGTTAAGATTAATGCCCGAGGCAACACCATCTTTATCGACGGTGATAAAATCGCAGTCGCTCTGGCCGGAAATATCCTCAACCAGCTTTACGGGCTCTTAAAGGAAGGGTATCCCATTCACCCGAACGATATCGACTTTGCGGTGAGACTTCTAAGCGGCGATGATCGTACGAATTTAAAAGAGATTTTTCTGGACCGAGTGTACATTACCTCGAAGAAAAGTGCCGTAACCCCCAAAAGCCTGGCGCAGAAAAAATATATTGATGCCATTCGAAAACATGATATTGTTTTTGGCATCGGTCCGGCCGGAACGGGCAAAACTTATCTGGCAATGGCGATGGCAGTCTCGGCCTTATCCAAAGGAATTTTCAGCCGAATCATATTGACGCGTCCGGCAGTAGAGGCAGGAGAATCCCTGGGGTTTTTACCGGGGGACCTGGCCGAAAAGGTGGATCCTTATCTTAGGCCTCTTTACGATGCACTTCACGATATGATGCGGTTTGAAAAGGCCGCAAATTTGATGCAAAAGGGAATTATTGAAGTTGCCCCAATTGCCTTCATGCGGGGGCGCACTTTAAATGATTCCTTTGTTATTCTGGACGAGGCCCAAAATACGACCTCCGAGCAGATGAAAATGTTTTTAACCCGCATCGGATTTAACTCAAAAGCGGTCATTACCGGCGATATCACCCAGATTGATTTGCCGTCTGATAGAACTTCCGGGCTCATCGAATCCAAGAATATTTTGCAGAATATAGAAGGCATTAAATTCGTTTTTTTCTCTAAAAGGGATGTTGTTCGTCACAAACTCGTCCAGAAAATAATTCAAGCCTATGAAGAACTTGAGGAGGCCCGAAACAAAACCAATTCGGGCTGATGTCATTTTTACAAATAGTGCTGTACTTTAGGCGCAATAAGAGCTATCTGAACTGTCTAATTAATCCGCCCTGAAAAATAGCATATTCAGGATGATAAATATTTCTTTCAAAACTGAAAATTGTTTTATGGCCCTAGGTCCGGCGGATTAATTACTTAATGCTGCGCATTTAATTTTTATTTTACCTACACCTGATATCGCTATTTTTCAGGGTGGAGTAATTATGGGCAAAGAAAAAAGCAAAAAACCGGTTGGGAAAATACTCGACTCCGACAGGCGTTTTCGCTGGGGAATCTTAATCTCCCTGGCAATCCTTTTTAGCCTGATTCTATTTCCCAGTCTGGTGACCACCAAGCATCAATATAATCTGGGAGATGTTGCCGAAAGGGATATAAAATCTCCCAGAGATTTTTTTATCGAAGACAAGGCGGCAACCGATTTAAATCGTCAGCTGGCCGAAGAAAAGGTGCTGACAGTTTATGATTACGATGCTGAGCTGGGAACCAAAATATCCCGCAACGTCGAAGAAATCTTCACCCAAATGAGAGCGGCTTCCAGGGCTCAAAACATAACTTCCGAGACGATTCCGACGGCTGCAGAAAACCCTGTTCAAGAGAAGGCAACGGTAAATGATCAAAAACCGTCAGCGAGTGTGATCACGGACAAACGGAAATACCTTGAGGAGAAACTCGGCATCCGGGTAACCCGCGGCGCCTTCAGTGCGCTCGAAACAGTGGGGTTTTCAAAAGAAACTGCCGGCCTCATCAACCGGATATTGTTAAAAATATTAAATAACGGGGTGGTAACGAATAAAGAAATTTTGCTGAAGGAATCGGAAAAGGGAATTATTCTCAGGGATGTGCGCACCAAAAAGGAGAAAGAAGTAAACAATCTGAAACAGTTTTACGGCCTCGACCAGGCCAAAACCATGGTCCGGATCGTGGGCCAGCCGTTCCTCAATGACCTGGATTATGGGCTGCTTAATCTGGTTGTGGATTTTGTACAGCGACTCATCCAGCCCAATATCACCCTGAACCGCAACGAAACCCAGGAACGCACAAAAGCAGCAACTGCCGAAACCAAACCCGTTCTATATAAAATAAAGGCCGGAGAGATGCTTCTGCGTGAAGGCGAACGGGTCACCGAAGTCCAGCTGCTCAAACTCAAAACCCTTGAAACCCAAACCAAAAAGAAGCAGGTGCTGTTAACCAGTATCGGCGCCGCTATGGTGCTGGTGTGCCTTCTGCTTACGACCTATATTCTTCATTTAAATGTGCCGGGGCGGTTGTCTGGCGGACACAATAAAAGTTTGCTCTTTATGGCCAGCGTTTTTTTAACATTCTTTATTCTGGCCCAAATTAGCTTTAAATTATCCGAAGTGCTGACGCTGAACTCAACGCTTCCCATTCAAATGTCCTCCATCTGGTTTGGTATTCCACTGGCCTCGGGTGCCATGATTGTGTGCGTGTTCATGGGAATAACGGTCGCCATACCAATCGCAACGGTAATGGCCGTCTCCTTTGCGGTGATATTCGGCAACAGCCTGACCTTTTTTCTTTATTTTCTGATCAGCGGCACCATGGCAGCATACTGGATACAAAACTGCCGGGAACGCAAAGTCTTCATAACCGCCGGTGCCAAACTCGGGTTGCTCAATATCATGCTGGTTACCGCCATTAATTTCTATCTGGCCGATTTGTCCAGCACCAAGTTTTTATGGGAATGGGCCTTTGGTTTCATGGGAGGGATTGGCGCAGGCATTGTGACCGCCGGCATTGTTCCCCTGGTAGAAATCGCCTTTGGCTATAAAACGGATATTTCTCTTCTCGAGCTGGCAAACCTAGATCGCCCGATTCTTCGAAGGCTCATGATCGAAGCACCGGGTACCTATCATCACTCGGTGATCGTCGGCTCCCTGGTGGAAGCCGCTGCATCTGAAATAGGCGCCAATCATTTGCTTGCCAAAGTCTGCGGATATTACCATGATATCGGTAAAATTAATAAG
>JAFDDW010000546.1 GCA_019310665.1 Deltaproteobacteria bacterium | reverse complement strand
TCGAACGCGGTTTGAATGCGCAGTGGACCAACGGCGGATTAATGTATGCACCGCCGTTCAAGTAAACATTCGGTAGAAAAAAGGTGCCACGATTGGTGGCACCTTTTTTATTGGACTTTTTTATCCGGTTTCGACGATGAGCAAAGATTACACAGGCCCAAAGCCAGACCCCCGGACGGATAAGATTGCGTTCTGGTATGATCCCAAGAAGCGATCTATTCTATTTCAGCTGGGCGTACTCGCAATGGTGGGACTGCTGGGTTACTACCTGGTTTCGAACACCATGGCAAACCTTGAGAGACAGGCCATTGCCACCGGCTTCGGATTTCTTGACAGGGAAGCTTCGTTTGAAATAGGCGAATCCGTTATACCCTATTCGGCTGCCAATAAATACGCACGCGCTTTACTGGTGGGAGTTCTGAATACGCTGCTGGTTTCTTTTATCGGAGTTATCCTGACGGTTATCCTCGGTGCCATCATCGGAATTCTACGCTTATCTTCGAACTGGCTGGTATCCAAACTGGCGGCGGTCTATATTGAAGTTTTCCAGGACATACCCGTATTGCTGCAGCTATTCTTCTGGTATGCTTTCTTTTATGAAGTCCTCCCGTCTCCCCGACAGGCCATTAATCCTCTTAACGGTGTTTTCGTGAGCAACCGTGGCCTTGTTTTGGCCGTTCCGGAATCCCATCCTGCTCATTTTTATATGCTCATTTCTTTTCTGGCCGGATGTCTCGTTGTATATTTTTTGCGTCGCTGGGCACGCCGGCGACAGGCCCGAACAGGACAACCCTTTCCGGTCTTTCGCGCTGCAATCGGCATTCTCTTGGCACTTCCTCTGTTGGCCTGGCTGGCAGGAGGGGCGCCGACAGCAATGAGTGTTCCCGAGCTCAGAGGTTTCAATTTTCAAGGTGGACAGAATGTCAGCCCTGAATTCAGCGCTCTATTGTTGGGACTGGTGCTATACACAGCTGCTTTTGTAGCGGAAGTTGTGCGGGCCGGTATCCAGTCTGTGAATAAAGGACAGACGGAAGCCGCTATGTCCATCGGGCTGAAATCCGCCCAGGTTCTCAATCTGGTGATTTTACCCCAGGCCTTAAGGGTGATCATACCGCCGCTGACCAGTCAGATGCTGAACCTGACAAAGAACAGCTCGCTGGCCGTGGCTATCGGTTATCCCGACTTTGTTTCGGTTGCCGGTACGGCCATCAATCAAACCGGGCAAGCCATCGAAGGGGTCGCAATGATCATGATTGTTTACCTTGGTTTCAGTCTCTCGACTTCGGCCTTTATGAATTGGTACAATAAAAAAGTCGCTCTGGTGGAAAGATAGAAAAAATAGTATGCAAGATATTGATCAACATAACCTTGCCGATGAAATTAAACCTCCGGTGTCCCAGGTGGGCGCGCTGGGATGGATTAGGACCAATCTGTTTAAGGGTTGGTTAAACTCCTGCCTGACCATCATAACCGTCTATTTGCTTTGGAAAATCATCCCACCCGCGTTTCGCTGGGCGTTTGTTGACAGCCTGTGGTTTTCAACCGGCGCGCAATGCCAGCAGACCTCGGGTGCCTGCTGGTCTGTTGTAACCGCCAATATCAGATTTATCACTTTTGGATTTTTCCCTTATGAACAGCAATGGCGGCCGTTTGTGGCAATGATACTGCTAGTCTGTTTGCTGTTTTACAGTCAAAACAGAAATCATTGGAAAAAATCCTTAGCCTACGCCTGGGGCCTGGGCCTTTCCCTGATGGGCTTGCTGATGAAGGGAGGGCTTTTTGGTTTAACATCGGTAGAAAGTTCGCAGTGGGGCGGAATGCCACTTACGCTGTTATTATCCATTTTTGGCTTAACCGCGGCTTATCCTTTAGGGGTTGTTCTGGCCCTGGGTCGTAAATCCAGAATGCCGGTGGTAAAAACATTCAGCGTGCTGTATATTGAACTCATTCGAGGGGTACCGCTCATCAGTCTGCTGTTCATGTCATCGGTGGTGTTTCCCCTATTTTTTCCTGAGGGTTTTCACATCAATGCCATCATAAGGGCCCAGGTTGCCATCATTCTTTTTACCGCCGCCTATATTGCCGAGGTGGTTCGTGGCGGCCTCCAGGCCATAGCTCGCGGGCAGTATGAGGCGGCCGAATCCCTGGGGTTGAATTATTATTTAACCATGCGGTTGATAATATTGCCCCAGGCCCTTAAAATCGTGATTCCGCCTTCAGTCAGTATTTTGATTTCGGCCTTTAAAGATACATCCCTGGTTGTTATCATTGCGCTTTTTGATTTTCTAAAAACCACTAAAACTGTTATATCCGATCCGCAGTGGATGGGATTTTCAGCCGAAGCATATATATTTGCAGCCTTGATATATTTTCTGTGCTGCTTTTTTATGTCCAACTACAGCCGACGGCTGGAACGCGAGTTGGAAACAGGTCTTTAAGAGTCAAAGAAATGCCTAAAATGCCTAAAATGCCTAAATTGCACTAAAGTGCCTAAAATTTAGGTATTCTATCGATTTTATTAAAAGCAAAAAGCAAGGTCTTCTATTATATTCAATTACTGATTTCTGGTTTTGCATGCTGAAAATACCAGGCGTTTATAATAAAGACGGAGCAAAGCGACACCACAATTTTAGGCAATTTAGGCATTTTAGCGCACTTTAGGCATTACTTATACTGCTCGGATAGGCGAGCAAGTGAAATGAAATATTTCTATTTTAAATTCAAATCTGAAATGTGAGAATACTTATGACTACCCAACCATCCCCAAACAATGAAACTACTTTGACCGGCGATGTCATCATCGAAATTGCCGAAATGCATAAATGGTTCGGCGATTTTCATGTCCTGCAGGACATCAACCTTACCGTCAAAAAGCAGGAGCGG
>JAFDDW010000545.1 GCA_019310665.1 Deltaproteobacteria bacterium | reverse complement strand
ATTAAATCAACCGGGCCCTCTTATTCAAAGGCCCGGTTGCTTTATGCTCATTTTAGAAGTCGATGTCATCGGTTTCATGATACGGTTTTAACACTGCGTTTTCATAATCGTATTTCATTCGGTTGATAGAAGCCAACAGAATATCCATCATCAGGATTTCAAGCTGTTGAGTAATCTGGTCGAGTACATGCTGATAGTGTCTTTCATAATCCAGGTCCATTTGGTTATCTCCTTATCATATTTTAAGATTTAAAAGATTTCCGTAGAAGCCAGACGAACATGGTCGGCATTGACCATGGTCGCCTGGTTAGCAGCGGCGGCAATCAGGGCGCCGCGGGCCAGATGATTGGCTTTTCTAAACAGCCCGCCGGAGCCCTGGTGGATAGCGGTGATGGCGTTTTGATCAAAAAGATTTTGTTTAATGCCTGCGATGGTCAAGTGATGTTTGAGGTAATCTTGCATGCCGGTAAGGTCGGTGCCCTGCAGGTGGCTGCGGGCCACAATTCTGGAAGCCAGCGGTGCCGAGGAGCGATAGGATAGTTTGTCGATGAGGTTATTTTGACCGGCTAAAATCATGGGCAAATATGGTTTGGAGTCTTTTTCAAACTGACAGATGGTATGTAGTTCGGCAAACACTTCCAGGCGCAACAGCGAGGCTTCATCGACGAGCAGTACCACTTTGATTTTTTTATCACAGACCAGGTCTGTGATTTCTTTTTTGATTAGCCGCAGCATCAGGGCTTTGGAGTTGGATTTAATGTGAATGTCCAATTCATTGACCAACTGGCGGTAAAATTCCATGATAGCGCCTGAGGAAGCGGTCATGTACAGGCTTTTGTACTCGGAAGGGTGCAGGTGTTCTGCGGCATAACGAATGGCGGTGGATTTGCCGCTGCCGACTTCTCCGGTGACAAGACCGATGGCCCCGAGCCGGATGATATAGTCAAAGCGTTCTTTGACATCGATGAGTTCGGTGGTTTTTAAAATTTCTTTGCAGCTGATGTCCGAGCCGAAAGGTTCTTTTTTCAGTCCGAAGAAACTGCGGTAATTAGTGTTCATCATCTCTCCTTTTTGAAGACCAAAGTTTTCCGCCCCCATATTGGCCAGCGTCGGTATTGGAGTGGATCTGGGGATTGTTGTTTTTGTCTCGTTTGATGCGGCAATTGACATTGAGGTTGACGGGGGCAAGCATGCCAAAAGACTTGTTTTGATATTTGACTTGCACCTGATCGGGCTGGCTTGGATGATAGAGCAATTCCACCCGTTTTCCGATCAGAGGCACCGGACCCTCATACAGGTGTCCGTTGAGGGTGATGGTGCGGTCTTTGTTGACCTTTCTCAAGGCCAGCTTACGAAAGTAGTCGTGCAGGTTATCTGGAGCTTGTCTCAGACAGTGCAGGTTGGCCGTGAAGCGCTCAAAGGGGTTTTGTTTGGTGGCAGAGTGTTTTCGTTGATGGTAAACGTGAGTCAGCCAGCCATCAAAGGCTTCATTGAGCTCATTTAACGATTGGCCTTTAAAGCCAGGTAAAAACTGTCCCCGTACGGTTTTAAAGAAGCGTTCGATTTTGCCACGTCCCTGTGGTTTGTAGGGTTTGGAATGTATCAACGCAATGGCTAATGAGGCGCAGATATATTCCAGGTGCCGACTGCGGAAGGCAGCGCCATTGTCCACGTAGAGTTTTCTGGGCAACCCCCTTTGGGCCAGGGCTTCTTCAAAGGCATCCAGATAAGAGGCCAGGGCTTCGGACAGGTAAAATTGACCATGGGTGATCAGGCGGCTGTGGTCATCTATGACGGCAATCAGATAGCTTTTTCGCATCCTGCCGGCCACATTGATTCTGGGGCCGTGCATCACATCGCTTTGCCATAGGTCGTTTGGCAACTCAGCTTCAAACTTGCGGCGGTCGACGGGCATTGAGCCAGGCGGTTTCATCATATTGTGCTGGTGCAAAAGGCGATAAACGGTGGACGGATAAAGATCAATTCCCGCGGTCACAAGCTTGCGCCCGTTCATGGTGGCGATCAGATGTGCCACGGTGGCTGAAGGCATCTCGCGGCGCAAGTTAATCAGCGAAAGAGATGTGTCTTCATCCAGCGCCCGGCTTTTGCCTTTGTCACTGCGCTCTTTAGGATACAGCGATTGCAATTTAGCGTTGCTGTCAGTGTAAAGCTTGATCCAACGTAAGATGCTGCCTTTGGAAAGCCGCGTTTTGGTGGAAAAGGGAATATGCCACTTGCGGGCGCACTTATCCGCCAACAGCCGCCGGCGCTGGGCACGATTGAGCTGACTTCCATTGACAAAGTCACTGATCACTCCGAAACGAAAGATGGCGACCTGCTGTTTTTCATCTTCTGTCATTACAATTCCTCCTTTCATGGGTTTGGGCTCGCTTTAACCTAAAAAAGAGGCCTTGAAAATGACACGCTTCGGTAGGGTGTTTAAAAACCGATGGGCTTTGCAGATTAAATGGCTCGGCTGACCGGATTTTGTCCCCGGGCAATCAAAAGATCGAATGCCCTGAGCAGGTGACGATCCCACAGATCGCCAAAATACGCCTTTACTTTGCGAACCAAGGCTTTAAACCAATGATTCTGGCGGCTGCGGGAAAGGCCGGGCAACCAGCACCCATTTTTCAGCCGACAGTGGATGGACGAACGGATGGTGTCAATGGGCGCCTGGAAGCGCTTTAAATAGCCCGCAGGCTTGAGTTTGATCACGCACCCACATGCCGGACACCGATAGCGCTTTAAATAAAACGGCTGATGAAAACCGTCAAAATACGACGCCACATAACCGTGGCCCCATAGGTGACTGGCATTACACCTCAAACATAACTTGGGTCTGGGCCAGCAATAATTTTTGCCTTTTTTAAAAATGTGCTTGAG
>JAFDDW010000544.1 GCA_019310665.1 Deltaproteobacteria bacterium | reverse complement strand
CCCAGCTGGTGGATGACGGCGCCACGCTGCAGATCGGATTCGGCAATCTGCCCTATGCCGTTTTGCAGTACCTGGACGGCAAAAATGACCTGGGCATCCATACCCAGCTGGTCACCGACGGCCTGCTTCCGCTGTTTGAGAAAAATGTGATTACCAACAAAAAGAAAACCCTTTTGCCGGGGCGGGTCGTGACCTCCCTGTGCATGGGATCCGAGAAAATTTATCGCTATGTGGACAACAATCCGGCCTTTTATTTCCGATCCTCGGAGTTTGTCAATGACCCGACGGTCATCGCCCGCAATGACAACCTGATTTCCATAAGCTCGGCGCTGGAGGTGGATTTGACGGGACAGATCTGCTCGGATTCCATGGGGTACCTGTTTTACAGCGGCATCGGCGATCAGGTCGATTTTTTGCGTGGCAGTTCCATGTCCAGGGGCGGGTTTTCAATTATTGCGCTGCCGTCCACCGCCCAGAACGGCAAGGTATCGCGCATTGTCCCCCACCTCAGCGAAGGCGCCGGCGTGGCCACCACCCGGGGAGATGTTAATTTTGTGATTACCGAATACGGTATCGCCGAGTTACAGGGCAAGGGAATTTACCAGCGCGTCATGGAGTTGGCCCAGATTGCCCATCCGAAATTTCGGGAAGAGCTCATCGAGGTGGCCAAGAAGCGGCATTACATTTTTGCCGACCAGATGCCGCCGTCCACCGAGGACCTTTTGTTTCTGGAAGGCTATAAGGATACGGTGAGACTGAAAAAAGGCAAAGTTGTCGAGTTCCGGCCCCTGTTGCCCTCGGATGAATTTGCCTACCGGAATTTTTTTTATTCCCTGCAGGAAAAAACCATTTACCTGCGGTTTTTTTATAAAATGAGGACGTTTTCCCATGAAGTGGTGCAAAAACAGTGGTCCAGCGTGGATTATCATAAAAACATGTCGATTATCGGGCTGATTCAAAAAGGCGGTCACAAGGAAATCATGGCCATTGGCACTTATGCCCGCGACACCGACAAGCAGGCGGAAGTGGCCTTTGTGGTAAGAGAAGATTTTCAGGGGCTGGGGGTGGCATCTCATTTGCTTGTTATGCTCGAAATGATCGCAAAGGAAAACCATTACAACGGGTTTTGCGCGACGGTTTTGCGCGAGAATAATTCCATGATACGCGTGTTCAAAAAAAGATTTCCGAATGCCAAAATTTCTTCCAGCGGCGGTTCAGACCTCAGGATTGAAATGAATTTCGTCGATACAGTCGCCGGCGATGATGAGGAATAATCCAAATCGTTGAAACGGAACGGGATTTAAAGATTTATCTTGTAAAAATGCTATTTATTTAGTAATTTAAGAAGTATAAGGCGTGTTTTCTCAAATTTGATTACCATCATTTTCAGGGGTCTTTATTGCCTGCATATCTGGTCTGAGGAAAATTGGCAGGAATAAATATCCGGAAGGTACCGTTTGGCTCCCACCAGCGCTGTTTTTTTTTAAGAATTAAAGTTTTGCCTAAAATTACCGAAATCAATAAAGATATAGAAATTTTATCAATATCAACAATTTAGGGAGGTTGGCAATTGTCCTATACCCTCGGTAAAAAACAGCTCGATAGAATTGAAGACATTTTAAAACAGGATCTCATTGACAATGGCGTGCAGTGTGTTTTTTTAATCGATATGGCCGGTAATATTATTGCCAATTTGGACAACGGCGAAAAACAGCATGACATTTATTCGCTGGCTGCCCTGGCCGCCGGCAACTTCGGTGCTGTCAGCGCGATGGCCAAAATTATCGGTGAAAATGAATTCTCGCTGCTTTTCCATAAAGGAAAGACAGAAAACATTCACTTCAACAAAATAAGCGCCGAATTTTTACTGATCACCATTTTTGGCAACGATATTTCATTGGGTTTCTTGCGATTGAAAGTCTCCGAGTCCGTCGAACAGTTAAAGGTTATTTTAGAGCCTCTTGAGTCCCTGTAAAGGGGTATCTCTGCATTTGCATCCAAGATTAATTTTAGGCTTAGGATAGTCACTGCGGTTAATTCTGATGGCATTTATAAATCTGAAAAATAGGGAAATCCAGGTTAAAATTGTCTATTTCGGTCCCGGCAGAGGGGGGAAAACGACTAATCTGGAATATGTATATAAAAAATTTGCTAAGCGTATAAACACCGAAATGGTTACCGTTAAAACCCACGGTGATCGGACTTTGTTTTTTGATTTCCTCCCGTTCGATATCGGCATTATCAACGGATATGATGTTAAAATTCAACTCTATACCGTTCCGGGCCAGATCAAGTACAATGCGACTCGCAGACTGGTACTACGGGGTGTGGATGGTATCGTTTTCGTGGCCGATTCCATGACGGTAAGAAGAGAGAAAAACATCCTTTCTCTGAAAAATCTCCAGGAAAACCTGGCCACCTATAAGAAAAGCATCTTCCGAATCCCCTTTGTGATGCAGTACAACAAAATGGATCTCAAAGAGCAGGGCGTCCCGCTTTTACCTGTGCCAACTCTTGAAAAAGATTTGAACAGTCAATTGAAAATTCCTTCTTTTGCGGCCAGTGCCGTTCTGGGGACCAATGTGGTTGCAACATTAAAGAGAATCATCTCTTTGACCGTGGCATCTATTAAAAAAGATTTGAAATAGGAGAAAACGAATTGGCCAGTTCAAAAGATGTTGATACCTTGAGTTCCGAGCTTGAAAATCGGTTAGACGATCTTTTTGGTGAAAACAACGTGCCGTTGCAGGACGCTGAAGATAGCGATCCATCAGCGCATTATCCGCTGGCGGAATTAAAAAATTTGATATTATCAATTGATTGGGAAATAACCGACGACGTTCTGGAAAAATTGCTTCAGCAAATAAAAGATCTAAAACTAACCTAT
>JAFDDW010000543.1 GCA_019310665.1 Deltaproteobacteria bacterium | reverse complement strand
CTTGACGACACTGAAAACCGTGAGATATATGAAACATACATGCACTCTGACCAAATTGCATATACTGGCAAGGTATTAAATTTTATTGGTGGTCACTATTAGTGTTGAATTCCGGATTTTTTTTACTTAAATTTTCTGATTATTTTGGTGGATTTGAGCATTTTCCGGATTAATTTTATCCGGGGCTTATATGTTACCTGAGCCCCGGATAGATCAGTTAAAATGGCCAATCAACTTTTTGATTATCTAATGGCGGATTGAATATGTCTTCTTCTGCCAACAGGTCCAGAAATTGATTATAGTAACGTTCCCATAAACGAGTTTCGAGCTGAGCAAGCTTGTCAGTGAGTTTCAGAGCGTTTTTAATTATTTCATGTTGATTCATTTTTATCTCCTGAGAGTAGCTGTTGATCTGATTTATAATCGCAGCAGGCGATGATCAGCCTGCCGCGGTTTTCTTCTATCTTCCCATATCATCGGGCATGTCCTGGTTTGAGTTTCCATCAAAAAGCTGATGATAGTCGTCAAGGGTGTCTAAAGAGATTTTCATGGTATCGAGCATGAGGTTTGCCAGTCGGAAAATGATGTCCTCAAACTGTTGTGTGTAGTTTAGTTTTTCATTGAGCGTCATTTTATCCTCCTTTAGATGTTGATGGTTAAAAGATTTCCGTGGAAGCCAGTCTGACATGTTCGGCATTTACCACGGTGTGCTGCTGTGCAGCGGCGGCGATCAGCGCTGCTGTGCGGCGGCGGCGATCAGAGCCCCTCGGGCCAGGTGATTTGCTTTTCTAAACAGCCCGCCGGAGCCCTGTTGAATAGCGGTGATGGCGGTCTGGTCAAAAAGATTTTGTTTCACCCCCGCGATTGACAAGTGATGTTTGAGATAATCTTCCATTCCGGCAAGGTTGGTGCCCTGCAGGTGGCTGCGGGCCACGATTCTGGAAGCCAGCGGCGCCGAGGAGCGATAGGACAGTTTGTCGATGAGGTTGTTTTGGCCGGCCAAGATGATGGGCAGGTAGGGTTTGGAGTCTTTTTCAAACTGACAGATGGTATGCAGTTCGGCAAAGACTTCCAGCCGCAACAGTGAAGCCTCATCGACGAGCAACACCACTTTGATTTTTTTCTCACAGACCAACGCAATGATTTCTTTTTTGATCAGCCGCAACATCATGGCTTTAGAGTTGGTTTTGATGTGAATGCCCAATTCATTGACCAGTAGGCGGTAAAATTCCATGATCGCACCTGAGGATGCGGTCATATACAGGCTCTTGTACTCGGAAGGGTGTAAGTGTTCGGCCGCATAGCGAATAGCAGTGGATTTACCACTGCCCACCTCACCGGTGACAAGGCCGATGGCCCCGATGCGGATGACATAGTCAAAGCGATCTTTGACATCGATGAGTTCAGCTGTTTTTAAGATATCGTTTATGCTGATATCGGTGCCAAAGGGTTCTTTTTTCAGCCCGAAGAAGCTGCGGTAATTATTGTTGATCATCGTCTCTCCTTTTTGAAGCCCACAGTTTTCCGCCCCCATATTCAGTAAGTTGGGCATTGGAGTGGATTTGGGGATTATTGTTTTTATCGCGTTTGATACGGCAATTGACATTGAGGTTGACTGCCACCAGCATGCCGAAAGACTTATTTTGATATTTGACCTCAACTTGTTGGGGGTCACTGTCATGGTAGAGCAGTTCCACCCGTTTTCCGATCAGAGCTACCGGACCCTCAAACAGCCGTCCGTTGAGGGTGATTGTGCGGTCTTTGTTGACCTTTCTGCGAGCCACTTTGCGAAAGTAGTCGTAGAGGTTATCCGGGGCCGCTCTCAGACACTGCAGGTTGGCCGCAAAGCGTTCAATGGGGCTTTGCTTGGTGCTGGAGTGTTTTCTTTGATGGTAAATGTTGCTCAGCCAGCCATCAAAGGCTTCATTGAGCTCATATAACGTTTGGCCTCTAAAGCCGGTTAAAAACTGCCCACGCACGGTTCTAAAAAAGCGTTCGATTTTGCCACGTCCCTGTGGTTTGTAGGGTTTGGAATGTATCAACGCAATGGCTAATGAGGCGCAGACATATTCCAGGTGCCGGCTGCGGAAGGCGGCGCCATTGTCCACATAAAGCTTTCTGGGCAACCCCCTTTTAGCCAGGGCATTTTCAAAGGCCTGCAGATAAGAGCGCAGGGCTTCTGACAGGTAAAATTGGCCATGGGTAATCAGCCGGCTATGGTCATCGATGACGGCAATCAGATAGCTTTTTCGCATTTTACCGTTAACATCGACTTTAGGGCCGTGCATCACGTCGCTTTGCCACAGGTCGTTGGGCAGCTCGGCTTCAAACTTGCGCCGATCCACAGGCCTTTTTATCTGCAGATGGATCAGGTTTTGCTGGTGTAAAAATCGATAAACCGTGGAGTTGTTCAGTACGATGCCCGGGTTAACCCGGTTTTGCCGGTTCATCTGTTCGATAAGCTGGGGCACGGTCAGCGCTGGGGTTTCTAATTTTAACTCGATTAGCGATAGGCAGGTGTCTTCATCCATGGCCCTGCTTTTGCCCTGATCGCATCGATCTTGGGGATGCAGCGACTTTAAATCACCGTTGCTGTCTTTATAAAGACGACACCACCGGTTGATCGTGCCTATGCTGAGGCTGGTTTTCTCTGAGAACGGGATTTGCCATTTGCGGGCGCACTTATCGCGCATCAGACGTCTTTTTTCAGCTCGGCTCATTTGAGCCCCGGTGACAAAGTCGCTGATCACGCCGAATCGAAACACCGCAACCTGCATTTTTTCATCTTCAATCATAATTAACCTCCTTTTTGGGATTTTTCTGTGCCATATCCCAAAAAGGAGGTGATAAAAATGATACTGTTCGCTGGGGTGTATCCCAAATGAAGATGTGTGCAGATTAAATGGCGCGGCTGACCGGAATCTGGCCTAGTTGCAAAAGATAATCAAAGCCGGCCACGATACCTTCACGCCAGGTGTCGGTCAGATAAACTTTGATCCTTTGGCACAAAAATCTGAACCAGTGACACTGACGGGTGCGCTCAACGCCGGCTAACCATCTATTTGTGGCTGCTTTGCAGGCGATGCTCGATCGGATTGTCTCAACCGAAGCCTGGAAACGCTTAAAATAGCCTTTGGGTCTGATCCGAATGACACAACCACAATCCGGACAGCGGTAAAGCTTAAGCAACAGCGGGCGTATGAACCCATCAAAAATTGCCGGTGCAAAGCCATGACCCCATAGTCGACAGCTGTTACAGCGGGGGCAGCTGTTGGGCTTTTGCCATGGGTAATCGCGTTTTTTTTTAAAAAGTTCCTTGAGTTTGACAGCAGAAAAGAATATCATTTCCCCGTTCCTTGTGGGCTGTACAGGCCCACAGCTTCGCAAGGGCGGCAGTATGCCTATTTCAATCCGCCGCCCTTGCTTATTAAAATAAAAAAGGCCTCAAATTTGAGACCTACTTTATTCCGATAATCATTTACTATTTGTCAATCTATTCTAAAAATATCTCATTTGTTTAAAAAAATATATTCCGCTTACCTACACCACTGAATAATCAATTGCCATTTCATTG
Organism: Deltaproteobacteria bacterium; assembly: GCA_019310665.1. Taxonomy (GTDB): domain Bacteria; phylum Desulfobacterota; class Desulfobacteria; order Desulfobacterales; family JAFDCJ01; genus JAFDCJ01. The sequence continues at coordinate 50 of JAFDDW010000543.1, read as the reverse complement.
TCTTGAATAACAAAACGGCGGGTAAACATCCGACCCATATTCATTTGAGG
>JAFDDW010000542.1 GCA_019310665.1 Deltaproteobacteria bacterium | reverse complement strand
GCCTTGCGAGAGCAGAATGACCCGGATGCCGGCATGAAGCATTTCACCAGGGCCCTTACTATCGATTCCGAGCATGTCGGTGCACTGAACAACCGAGGGCTGGTTTTGATGAGTCGGGGGCAGCTTGACGCTGCGCGGCAACACTTTGCCCGGGCGCTGGAGATCAGTCCCGGATATCAGGATACGCGGCTGAATCTGGAAAGAGTAAATAGGTTAATAAAAGAGGGGACAAACGCTCAAAATAAATAGAAGACACTTCTCAATAAATTGCCGGCAAATCTAGATCGGAGCATGGCGATAAGTAAAAGGGACACAGAATTTGTGTCCCTTTTTGTGCTCATGGTGCCGGAGGCGAGAATCGAACTCGCACCCTCGCAAGGAGGACTGGATTTTGAGTCCAGCGCGTCTACCAATTTCACCACTCCGGCTTCGCCATGGTTTTATAAGCAAATTAGGTTTTCTTGTCAATAAGATTGAATTGTTTATTTGCCTCCAATTGCTATAATATCCTGTATGGATACCCCTCCCTCCCTTAGTACTTGCGGAACCTGCCCGGTCACATCAACCACCGTAGAACCGCGGCCTCCTTTAAGTGGACCGGCATCCAGTATGAGGTCCAGCTTTTCTGTGACTTCGGGCGGCAGGTCTCCGATTTGATAACAGCCGGGCCGGCCGGAGACATTGGCGCTGGTACCGGTAATCGGTCCCTGCAGTTCCCTGACCAGGGATGAAGCCACCGGATGTTCGGGCAGCCGCACACCGATTTTCCCGCTGTCGGCGGTAAGATAGGGAGGCACCTCGGCCCGGGCCTCAAAAACCAGGGTGACCTTACCGGGCCAGAAACGATCCATAATGGCCGTCGCCGTTCCGGATACGGTTGTTACCAGCCGCTTCAGTCGTACTGGATCATCGATCAATATCAGGATCGGCTTTTGAGCGGGGCGTTTTTTGATTTTAAATATCCGATCCACCGCTTCAGGATTAAACGCATCGGCCCCCAACCCATAAAGGCAGCGGGTGGGGAAGGCAATAACCCCGCCCTTTCGGATTACGGCAGCAGCTTCCTGGATCATGTCAGCGTTGGGATTTTCAGGATTTATTTTATGAATTTTCGCTGATAGCATACTCTTAAAAAAAATGCCTAAAATGTCTAAAATTAATGTGGTTCTTCACATAAAAGAGTGCAAGTTATTTACCACGGGAGTCAAATTTTATTGGCCACCCTTTAAATGCCTAAAATGCGCTAAAATGCCTAAAGTGCCTAAAATTAAGGAATTCTGTCCATTTTAGTTGGATTCCCCCGCTACTATAAACGTTTAAAGGAGACAGAAACAACTCAGGGTCGACATTGTTGGCTTGCAGGCCTAGTTTATTTGAGCCAGCGCCTCCTGGCACCTCCGGCAAACTGTTGGCTGCTCTTTGTTGGTTCCTACAGTTGTATCATGCACCCAGCATCGCTCGCACTTTTCTCCCGGTGCAGCTTCCACCTGAACGCGAACCCCGTCAAGACCGCTGCCCTCAGATGCGCCTTCAATGGTATCTTCCTTTACCAGAGTGGCTTGGGACACAATCAAAAACGATCTCAGTTCATCGGTATAGGGCTGCAGGGCGTCATAAGCATCCCCGCCGGCCGAAATAGTAACCGCGGCATCCAGGGGATGCCCGATGAGTTTTGCCGCCCGGGCCTCCTCCAGCTTTTTGGTAACTTCACCGCGAATGCTTAACAGGAACTCCCATCTGGCGGCCAGGTCGTCATCTTTAAAATCCGGATTTACTTCAGGCAGTAAACTCATATGGATACTGGCTCTATCGCCGTTTTTCAACGGCATGTGGTGCCAGATCTCATCTGCTGTGAAAGGCAAAATCGGCGCCATCAACCGTGCAATTGTCTCCGCCTGGATATGCAAAACGGTCTGAGCACTTTTACGTTGAACGGAGTCCGGCGGTGACGTGTAAAGCCGGTCTTTAAGAATATCAAGATAAAAGGCGGACAAATCCAGCGTGCAATAATTAAAAAGGGCATGATAGATAACATGAAACTCGTAAGTGTCATAGGCTTTACGCGCTTTTTCGACGATGAGCTGCAACTTGTGCAGGGCATAGCGATCGATCTCCGGCATATCGTCATAGACCACCGTGTCTTTTGCGGGATCAAAATCGTAGAGGTTTCCCAGCAGAAACCGGCTGGTGTTTCGGATGCGCCGGTAGGCGTCGCTGAGCTGTTTTAATATATTATCCGAAATACGGATATCCTCACGGTAGTCGGAAGCCGCAACCCAGAGACGCAGAATTTCAGCGCCGTATTTTCCAATCACTTTGCTGGGGGAGATCACGTTTCCGATGGATTTTGACATTTTACGCCCTTGGGCATCCACCACAAAGCCATGGGTCAATACAGCTTCATACGGTGCCCGATCGCGCGTACCCACTGCCGTCAGCAAGGCGCTGTGAAACCATCCGCGGTGCTGATCGCTGCCTTCCAGGTAAAGGTCGGCGGGCCATCTCAGGTAAGGCCGCTGCTCGAGCACGGCTGCGTGGCTTACCCCGGAATCAAACCACACATCGAGAATATCGGTTTCTTTTACAAATTTTTTACTGCCGCACTGTCGGCATGCAAGATCTTGCGGTAAGAATTCGGATATGTCTTTTTCAAACCAGATATCGGCACCGTGCTCTTCAAAGAGTTGATATACTTTCTGCATGATCCGTTCATCAAGCAAAATGGCTTCACATTCTTCACAATAAAAAACCGTGATCGGCACACCCCAGGCGCGTTGTCGCGATACACACCAGTCCGGACGGGTCTCGATCATACCGTAGATTCTCTCCCGCCCCCAGCGCGGAATCCATTGAACCTTGTCGATGGCTTCCAGGGATTTTTTCCGTAACCCGGT
>JAFDDW010000541.1 GCA_019310665.1 Deltaproteobacteria bacterium | reverse complement strand
CGGGCAAATCCAACTCGAAAGAAACATCCGACTGGCTGCATATGACCTCGCATCCGCGCTTGGTGGCAATATCCGCAAGCTTGAGCATTGTTGCTGAATCAGGACGCACAGACTTTAAATCTAAGGTGGTGATGTCTTTGCCGCTCAGATCGTCAAGCAGCACACTGAAAAAATCATGACTCCTTCCGGGGACGATAATAAAATCCTGGCAATCACAAACATCAGTGCCGCCCATAAATAATGCGGTTTTATTTTCCAGCAAAAGCGGTGCTATACCGATGACTTCTTCTGCATGTCTTACAGCACAAAGATACATCTCAGAGGTGGAGCCGAATGTACTCCACCAGACCTTTAACCAGGGGGGTAATACAAAAAAGCAATCCCATTTGAGAGATAAATCTGAATTGCGCCAATAAGTGAAAAGGGTTTCGAAGCTCTCCGCCGTAACGCTATATGGTTGTCGTATCCCGGGCAGCATGTTAACCTTTATTTTTTAGAGTTTTTCCATTTATTTTCATGCAAAATCAGGGCAGCATAGGGCAAAGCCCTTGGGGTGTCAAGGGCCGGGTGACCGGACCGACCTCTTGACAATAACATCTCCGGCAGGCAAAATGCGACAGTTTATACGGCCTTTTTGGAAAGCGCACATCATCAGCATGGAGGTATTACCGCAGATTTATTGAGAGGAACTATTTAACCATTCAACTATTTAACAAATCAACTTGTCAACTAAATAAGGAGGCACCATGACAAAAGCCATTCGCATATATGAAACCGGAGGCCCCGAGGTGATGCGCTGGGAAGATGTTGATCCCGGCAAACCGGAGCCGGGAGAAGCGCTGGTGCGCCACGAGGCCGTGGGATTAAACTTTATCGACGTTTATCATCGTACCGGATTGTATCCATTGCCGGCGTTGCCGGCCACACCCGGTATGGAAGGTTCCGGTATTGTGGAAGCAATCGGCGAAGGTGTTACCGAGGTGGCGGTTGGCGACCGGGTGGCCTATGCCGGAATTCCGCCCGGCGCCTACGCTGAAGTGCGTAGGATCCCGGCCCACCGGCTGGTACAACTTCCGGAGAAAATTTCATTCCAGCAGGGAGCGGCCATGATGCTGCAGGGGATGACGGCCCGTTACCTGCTGCGGGGATGTTACGATGTCAAAAAAGGCGACACGATCTTAATCCATGCCGCTGCCGGTGGCGTCGGCTCAATTGTCTGCCAGTGGGCCAAACACCTGGGGGCCACAGTGATCGGTACCGTCGGCTCGCCGGCCAAAGCCGAGCTTGCCCGGGCTCATGGGTGTGATCACCCCATTTTATACAATGATGAAGATTTCACGGCCAGAACAAAAGAAATAACCGGTGGAAACGGGGTGGACGTGGTCTACGACTCCGTTGGGCAGGCCACCTTCATGCAATCTCTGGATTGCCTGCGCCCCATGGGCATGATAGTTTCCTTCGGCCAGTCTTCGGGATCGGTCCCCCCCTTAGACCTTGGCGAGCTTGCAGCCCGGGGTTCCTTATTTTTGACCCGGCCGAGCTTGATGGCTTATACCGCCGCGCGGGAGGATTTGTTGAATCATGCCGGGGATTTGTTTGAAGTGGTGCAAAGCGGTGCGGTAAAAATTGAGGTCAACCAGACCTATCCCCTGGCAGAAGCCGCCCGGGCCCACCGGGATCTGGAGGCCCGCAAAACCACCGGATCGACGATTTTAATTCCGGGTGAGTAAATCGAGCCCTCAAAAAAGATCTAAGATCCTGTTATTAAAAATAATGAATGGATTCGATTATATCCTCTTATTATTTGACAGGATCTACAGGATCTATTTAATTTCAGGTAGTTATAAAATATTCCACGCTTTCCTACTGTTTTGATAGAGATTCGTTGACACCCCATAAAAATTCTGGCATAAAAGTTCCTTTATTATTTTTTTTCATCTTACAATTTGCTGAACAATTTGAATCTATAAAAATTTGCGCCAATGAATCGGGGGCGCACGCGATTAAGGGAAAAAAATCAATGGAGGATTTTAGAGTATGACTGAAGAGGCAATCAAAATTGGCGGCAAGAAAAAAAGCTTGTTTATAGACAAAGTCAAGGAAATCCTGCCCGAAGGCGGAAATCTGAACCTGTGTCTGACCTGCGGCGCCTGTTCTTCGGGCTGCCCGGCCACGGGTCTGGAAGATATGGACCCCCGCAAATTTTTGCGGATGGCAGCGCTGGGAATGGACGATGAGCTTCTGGGCTCGGATTGGGCCTGGATGTGCACCCTGTGCATGCGGTGCATCTATGTCTGCCCGATGAAAATCGACATCCCGCAGCTGGTTTTTAACGTGAGAAAGAACAAGCCGCGGGAAGAGCGGCCCAAAGGTATTTTAGGCTCCTGCGACATGGCGCTCAAAAACGATACCTGCAGTGCCATGGGGGCGAATGAAGAAGATTTCCAATTTGTGGTGGAGGACGTGCTGGAAGAGGTGCAACAGCTCCAGCCCGGTTTCGAGGATCTCAAAGCACCGGTCAACAAACAGGGTGCCGAATATTTCCTGAATCAAAACTCCCGGGAGCCTGTAACAGAGCCCGATGAGATGGTGCCGCTGTGGAAGATTCTTCATAAGGTCGACTGCGACTGGACTTACGGCACCAAAGGCTGGGCCGCCGAAAATTACTGTATGTTTATGGCGGATCTTGATAGCTGGGAGCATATTGTTCGGGTGAAAGCCAAAGCCGTCGATGACCTGGGCTGCAAGTACTGGCTCAACACGGAGTGAGGGCACGAAATGTTCGCAGTCCGGTTCGCAGTCCGGGTCGGACTGCAAAAGTTCAACATCGAGCATAAATTCGAAATCGCCAGCATCATAACCCTTTACGCCAATTGGATCCGGGAGGGCAAATTAAAGGTCAACTCTGACTGGAACAAAGAGCGTCAAATAAAATTTACCGTCCAGGACCCGTGCCAGCTGGTACGCAAGACCTTTGGCGATCCCATGGCCGAAGACCTGCGCTTTGTGACCAAACTTCCTGCAGAACGGGATGCCCGAGGCCCGCAGAGCGTTCGGCAAGCTCAAAGCCGACCAGATTCTGGCCACCGGCGCGACCTATTGCATCACCCCCTGCCATAACTGCCACGCTCAGATTCATGATCTGAGTGAATATTATGAAGGCGGTTGGCATAACGTTCACCTCTGGACCCTGATCTGCCTGTCCATGGGCATCCTCGGTGAAAATGAACGCGAGTATCTGGGAGATGATCTCAAGGACCTCGATATACTCTATAGCAGAGAGGAAGAATAAAAGCAGCAC